>NZ_BJCE01000046.1:0-29568 GCF_005402885.1 Sphaerospermopsis reniformis | reverse complement strand
TGTGTAAATCTATGGCTGTGGGAAATTTGATTTTTTCTTCTGGTTGCAGTTTGTTATGTAATAATACCTGTTGACAAAGTGCTAACCCTTGATTCCAAGCGTGTCTGGCTACTCCTGCGTGTTGCGCTAGTAGTAGTCGTTGTTGCTTGTTAACTTTGAGTTGGGTTTTGAATCCTAGTAGCATACAGTGATTTTACTGTAATTCTGTCACAAAGCAAAAGATGACAGGAAATTTTCAGCAAATGTGAGTATTTGTTATTCTTGGTTAAGAAAACAGTAACTAGCTACTAACCTCCTGCCCCCTATTCTTAACTAGCAACTTAGGTTAATACAAAATTACTGCTATTTTCTAGCATTTTGACCACTTGGGATAATTAATAGCAGTAAAACTTAACTTTTTTCTATATGTATCCGTACTTTGGTAGACTTAAAGACTGAAATGGTCAGATAAAAACGACGCTAATATCAGCAACTGAGAGGGCAGTCCTGTGGAAAATACAATTGGTTTAGAGATTATTGAGGTTGTGGAGCAAGCAGCGATCGCCTCTGCAAAGTGGATGGGTAAGGGTGAAAAGAACACTGCTGACCAGGTAGCAGTGGAAGCTATGCGCGAACGCATGAATAAAATCTATATGCGCGGTCGCATTGTGATCGGTGAAGGTGAACGTGATGACGCTCCCATGCTTTACATCGGTGAAGAAGTAGGTATTTGTGCTAATCCCGAAGCTAAAGCACAATGCAATCCTGATGAATTAATTGAAATTGATATCGCTGTTGACCCATGCGAAGGTACTAACTTGGTAGCCTACGGACAACCTGGTTCAATGGCCGTTTTGGCAATTTCTGAAAAAGGTGGTCTGTTTGCTGCTCCTGATTTTTACATGAAGAAGTTAGCAGCACCCCCAGCAGCTAAGGGTAAGGTTGATATCAACAAGTCAGCTACCGAAAACTTGAAGATTCTTTCTGAGTGTTTAGGTCGCTCTATTGAAGAACTGGTAGTAGTTGTGATGAAGCGCGAACGCCACAACGATTTAATCAAAGAAATCCGCGAAGCTGGCGCAAGAGTACAATTAATTTCTGATGGTGACGTAGGTGCAGCTTTATCTTGCGGTTTTGCTGGTACTAACATTCACGCGCTGATGGGTATTGGTGCTGCTCCTGAAGGTGTAATTTCTGCCGCTGCTATGCGTGCTTTAGGCGGTCACTTCCAAGGTCAGTTAATCTATGATCCTGAAGTTGTGAAAACCGGTTTGATCGGTGAAAGCAAACAATCTAACTTAGATCGTCTAGCTTCTATGGGTATCACTGACCCAGATAAGGTTTATGATGCTCATGAATTGGCATCTGGTGAAACTGTTCTCTTTGCTGCTTGTGGTATCACTTCTGGTAATTTGATGCAAGGTGTACGTTTCTTCCACGGTGGTTCTAGAACTCAAAGTTTGGTTATTTCTAGCCAGTCTAAGACTGCTCGCTTTGTAGATACCATTCACATGAATGAGCAACCCAAGATCGTACAACTGCACTAATTTTTGGTGATTGGTGACTGGTGATTGGTGATTGGTGATTGGAAAAATTTATTACCACCCATTACCAATTACCAATTACCCATTACCCATTACAAATTATCCATTTAAGAATTTAAGAAATAAAAGATGAATATTGCAGTGGTGGGGTTAAGCCATAAAACAGCCCCAGTAGAAGTAAGAGAAAAACTCAGTATTCCTGAACCTCAAACCGAAGGTGCGATCGCTCATCTCCTCAGTTATCCCCATATTGATGAGGTGGCTATCCTTAGCACCTGTAACCGTCTAGAAATTTACATTGTTAGCAGTGAAATTACTTACGGTATTCAGGAGGTTACTCAGTTTCTGGCAGAACACAGCAAATTACCTATCATATCTTTGCGTCAACATTTATTTACTTTGATGCACTCTGACGCTGTGACTCATGTGATGCGAGTTGCTGCTGGTTTGGATAGTTTGGTTCTCGGTGAAGGTCAAATTCTGGCTCAGGTGAAAAATACTCACAAACTGGGACAACAATTTAATGGTATAAAAACAACTTTAAATCGCTTATTTAAACAAGCTATCACCGCAGGTAAACGAGTCCGTACAGAAACCAGTATTGGTACTGGTGCAGTTTCTATTAGTTCCGCTGCTGTGGAATTAGCGCAAATTAAGGTAGAAAATTTAGCTCCCTATCGGATCGCTATTCTCGGTGCGGGGAAAATGTCGCGGTTACTTGTACAACACCTAATTTCTAAAGGTGCAACTCGAATTGCTATTGTGAACCGTTCTCGTGAACGTGCGGAAGAATTAGCAAAGCAGTTCTCAGAAGTACCTATTAAAATACATCTGTTACCAGAAATGATATCTGTGGTTTCCCATAGTGATATAGTATTTACTAGCACTTCTTCAACAGAGCCAATTTTGGATCGTGCTAAGTTAGAAATGGTTTTAGATCCTAACCACTCGTTGATGTTATTTGATATTTCTGTACCTAGAAATGTTGATGCAGATGTAAACGATTTGCCAAATGTCCAGGCTTTTAATGTGGATGATTTAAAAGCTGTTGTAGCGCAAAACTACGAAAGTCGTCGTAAAATGGCACAGGAAGCTGAAAAAATCCTAGATGAAGAGGTGGCAGATTTTGATGTGTGGTGGCGGAGTTTAGAAACTGTCTCTACTATCAGTTCTTTGCGGAATAAAGTGGAAAACATCCGCGAGCAAGAATTACAAAAAGCACTTTCTCGCTTAGGGTCAGAATTTGGTGAAAAACACCAAGAAGTGATTGAAGCTCTCACACGAGGAATAGTGAATAAAATTTTACATGATCCCATGGTACAATTACGGTCACAGCAAGATGTTGAAGCTAGACGTAATTGTATGAGAACTCTGCAAATGCTATTTAATTTAGATGCAGAAGAGCAGTTTAGTTAATCAAAGGGAACAGGGAACAGGGAACAGGGAACAGAAAAATCTTTATTCTGACTCCTGACTCCTGACTCCTGACTCCTAAAGTTTGAGTTTCTCTAACTGCTTAGTTTGTTCTTCGAGTCTCACTTGTAGGCGATCGCATACTAAATCACACAATTGAAATAATATCGGATCAGCTATTTCATAAATCACGCTGACTCCTTCGGGTGTTCTTTTGACAATACCCGCTTGAGTTAAAATTTTAAGATGCTTCGATACGTTTGCTTGTCCTAGTCCAGTCTCAGCTATGATTTGGGTTACATTCTTCGCTCCATTTTTTAAACAACACAACACCTGTAACCGACTGACTTCAGATAGCACTTTGAAATATTCTGCAACATGATTAAGAGCGCCCGGAAATATATCTGACATAAAAAACCAAAAAAAATTTTATAAGTTTATATTGACCATTTTACTATATAGTAATAGAATCATATCATTAGGGAAAAAATTCAGGTGTAAATATGTTATTTCGCCAACTTTTTGACAGAGAATCTAGTACATATACTTACTTAATTGCTGACAAGACAACAAAAGCAGCAGTTTTAGTAGATCCGGTGTTGGAACAGGTAGAACGGGATCTAAAGCTAATTGAGGAGTTAGGTTTAACACTACGCTACTGTTTAGAAACTCACATCCATGCAGATCATATCACAGGTACGGGTAAATTACGTGAACTAACTGGATGTTTGGGAGTTGTACCAGCAAATGCACCAGCGAGTTGCGCGGATCAACAAATGCAAGATGGGGAAATTTTACAATTAGATTCTATTGTAATTGAAGCGATCGCCACACCAGGACATACAGATAGTCATCTAGCTTATTTATTAAACAAAGAAAGATTATTAACCGGCGATTCTTTATTAATTCGCGGTTGTGGAAGAACCGATTTTCAAAGTGGTAATGCGGGAATTTTATTTGATGTCATTACCCAAAAAATGTTTACTCTTCCTGATGCAACTTTGGTTTATCCTGGACATGATTATAAAGGTTTTACAGTTTCAACTATTGGGGAAGAAAAGCAATATAATCCTAGATTTAAAGGACATAATCGGGACTGTTTTATTCAATTAATGAATGGGTTAAATTTACCTAATCCGCAAAAAATGATGGCTGCTGTTCCAGCAAATGAAAAGTGTGGAAATGCTATTGCAGTTTAATATTTTAGGGTATTTCTCACCCAGAGGCGCAGAGTACGCAGAGTTTTTAATGGCAGAGTTTTTAATATTTAGTAAATAGGATTTTGAGGAGTTTTGAGAAATGAATACTTCAACTAAACAGGAATTACAATTTGTTGATGCTGCTGGTGTTAAGGAGTTAATAGAAAAACAGCAAGTACATTTAATAGATGTGCGAGAAATTTCAGAATATGCAGGTGAAAATATTCCTGGTTCTCAAGTTTTACCACTTTCTCAATTTCAACCAGAAAAAATCAAATTAGTTCCTGGTAAACAAGTTGTTATTTACTGTCAATCTGGAAATAGATCCAATAAAGCAGCACAAAAATTAATTCAATCTGGGTTTGTAGATTTTTGTCAGTTACAAGGTGGAATTACTGCTTGGAAACAGTCAGGATATCCGACTCAAGTTAATAAAAATGCTCCTATTAGTATTATGCAACAAGTACAAATAGTTGCAGGTTTTTTAGTTTTTATAGGAACTGTGTTAGGTGCTTTTGTTTCTCCCTGGTTTTTAATTTTAAGCGGTTTTGTGGGTGCTGGTTTGGTATTTGCAGGGGTGACAAATACCTGTGCAATGGGTATGTTATTAGCTAAGTTACCTTATAACCAACGTGGTTAATTTTTCTTTGTAATAATTCAGGAGTCAGGAGTCAGAATATTTGTTTGTAGTAGTGAGCTACAAAAGTAAGTTTTTGTATCAATTATCAAGAATAAATCGAAAACTCTAATTCTTAATCCTTTATTCTGTATCCTGAATACTTACCTAAAAATTACGAATTACGAATTATTATGATGTGGATATTAGGACATATTTTAGCAACGGGAATTGGTATTAGTTTAGGTTTAATTGGTGGTGGTGGTTCGGTTTTAGCTTTACCAATTTTAGTTTATGTAATGGGAGTACCAACAAAACCTGCAATTGCTATGACTTTAGTAATTGTAGGTACTGTGAGTTTAATTGGTTTAATTCCTCATTGAAAAAAGGGAAATATTAATTTTAAAAAAGCATTTATTTTCGGTTCTGCTACTATGTTGGGTGCTTTTTTAGGGGCAAAAATTGCAGGTTTACCATTTGTTACTGATAATTTACAAATGCTGCTGTTTGCAATTATGATGCTGATAGCAGCAAGTTTAATGATTAAGAGAAGTTTGCAAAATTCCACTAAATTATCTTCGGAAGATCACTTAGAAAATATCAAAATCGAAGTTTATCAACCTCGTGTTTGTCAGTATTGTTGGTTATGGTTGTTAACTGAAGGTTTAGCTGTGGGAATATTAACAGGTTTAGTGGGAGTTGGAGGAGGTTTTGCGATTGTGCCGGCTTTAGTGATTTTGGGTAAAACACCTATAAAAGAAGCTATTGGTACTTCTTTATTAATTTTAGTTGTTAATGCAATTTCTGGTTTTTTAGGTTATTTAGGACAGGTGGATTTAGATTGGAATTTAATCGTATCTTTTGTGATTTCTGCTAGTTTGGGTAGTTTTTTTGGTGCTTATTTATCTCAATTTATTGATGGTAAAAAATTACAAAAATATTTTGGTTATTTTTTAATAGCTGTAGCGGCTTTTGTATTATTTCAAAATCAAAGTGCTTCTCCAAGAAAAAAATCAGCGTTAAATTGGCAAGATAAAGTAACTATTCTGAATCCTGTACAGACTGCCCAGCGGCATCTATAGTAATAGAAAAAGCTGTTAGAATATTAATTGGTGATAGGTAGATAAACATCATTAAATGTAAAATATAAAGTGGACAGATCCCCGACTTCTTGGAGAAGTCGGGGATCTGGATCTTAATTAACTCCTGAGTTATTCAAAATAATGTTTCTATATCTTTCTAAATTACTACCTCTATTTTTTTATCCTTTGGGATTAGCTTGTGTTAGTTTAATAGTGGCTTTGGTAACTTTGTGGAAACGTCCAAAAATTGCCGCTGTTTGTATTTCCCTATCTTTAACTTTATTATTGGTTTGTGGTAATGCTTGGATGGCTAAAAATCTGGTGCGATCGCTAGAATGGCAAAATATCCCCATGACGGAAATACCCCAAGCTGAAGCTATTGTGGTTTTGGGTGGTGCTACTAAATCAGCGGTTTGGCCTCGTCCGACGGTTGATTTAAGTGAAGCGGGCGATCGCGTGATTTATGCGGCTCAACTCTATCGGCAAAAAAAAGCACCTCTAATTATTTTAAGTGGTGGTCGCATTGATTGGCGTGGTAGCGGTTCTCCAGAATCAGCAGATATGGCTACTATTCTTACATCTTTGGGTATACCAGCCCAAGCGATTATTCAAGAACCTGATTCTTTAAACACCTATCAAAACGCTGTTAATGTGCAGAAAATTCTCGGAGAACGAGGAATTAAAAAAGTATTGTTAGTAACTTCGGCTATGCACACACCGCGATCGCTCAAAATTTTTCAGCGTCAAAATATTGATGTTATTCCTGCACCCACTGATTTTCTTGTTAGTCGGGGTGAGTTGGAAGAATTAACCAGCACTCCCAAAGCCGCTATACTAAATTTATTCCCTGACTCTGATAACTTGAATCAATTTACCAGTGCTTTAAAAGAATATATTGGACGTTTTGTTTATGGTTTGCGGGGTTGGTTGTGAGTGACTGGTGACTGGTGACTGGTGACTGGGAAAAATTCACTAATAACCAATAACTAATAACCAATGACTAATAACTAATGACTAATAACCTATGAGTAAAGAACTACCATATATAGTCCCATCACCTCAGCCGGAAGTTGAGGAAGTGTTTGCAGTTCACCAAACAACTGTAGAATTTTACCACGAAGTTCAGACTCGTTCGGAATTTAAACGTTATTGTGAATGGTATTACACAACCGCAGCCGAAAACCGTAGAGATTTAGAAAAAATGCGCGGCGAACTCAATATTATGGGGTGGTTTTTTCGCCGCTGAGGATTTTTGATTTGATTGAGATAGATTTAGTTTAACAATGGACAATTACAGCAGATTCCATTGCTATGAGGTACAAATTTTAATAATAAAACTCTTGTGGGGTGGGCATCTTGCCCGCCCGTGGTGTACCTCATAACACCAGAAAGTGCTGTAAAAATGGACAATTGACAATTACTTCGCCTTACCTGGAAGTAAGAGGATTGGGAAATAGTAAATTTTTTCTTTTTTTCTTCTGGGAAGGAGAGACTTTGAAGCTTGAATGAAACAATTGTCAATTGTCAATTATCAATTATCAATTGATAACCTCTAATTCATTCTCACGTAAATGAGCTTTAAATTTTTTGCTAAACTGAACTAAAATTGGCAGGTTAGCACTGACAGGTCTGCCTTGCCATTGAGTAACAACAGCAAAAATTTCCCCTTCTGATCCTTTGATGTCAAAACCCTGACCCCGATGCTCAGGATGATGATAAACTATTACCGACTCTTTTACACGAACGCGATCGCCAATATTCATAGTATTATTTATACCTAATTTTCTTGATTACTGAATTGATTGACTTGGTTGATCTTACCATATCTTGACATTCAAGAAATATAGCTTATTGGCGCTGGGGGCAGAATTGTTGTAATTCTGGGGGAAGTTGCTGACACAACCGCCCAAAAGACTGGGGTTGAAGTTGCCACCAAGCAAATAAACCTAAACTTGTACCTCCAACCAACAAAGCTAAAAATCCGCCTAAAACTAAGACCAGTTTACCCCGATTTGCTGCTTTAACAGGAGTAGAAGCTGATTCTTCACTTAGATTCAAATCTATTAAAGCTAGGGAACTCTCTGCTAAATAATCTACTGCTGGTGCTTGCGCTTCAAAGTTTTCTATTTCTGTGCTTGTGATCCCTACTTTCTCTGTTTCTGACGTTTCTAATACTATTGGTACAGGTGTAACAGGTACTAAATGGGCTTGGGAAGTACGGACAACCGTGAGAACAATAGATGTATTATCTTGACCGTTTTTTTCATTTGCCAATTTTACCCAGTTACGTGCTGCATCTTCCACTGTCAGTTTACCTGTTAACAGGGGAATTACATAATTCTGCCAAGATTTTTCTACCCAATCATGATCACTTAAACCATCGGAACATAATAATAAAATCCCGTCTTCTTCCAAAATAAAGCGTTTGATGGCAAATTGTAGAGATTCGGCTTCTTTTGTTCCTAATGCTTGGGTGAGTGCATGGGCGTTAGCTGTTGTGATTGCTTGACGATACAAACTTTGACCAAAACACACTTCCCTGGTTGCCATATCATCATCTATGGTTAGTAGTTGGCAATAGCTGGGAGTAATCCAATAAGCACGACTATCACCAACATTAGCTATATAAAGTTCATGAGTATTTTCTGATTCCCATCCTGTATTGGTGACTATACGTTGCGGTAATTGTATGGACATGACTAACGTGGTGGCCATGCGTTCTCTACCTTGGCGGTTTTGTTCGTCGTTGCGTGACCAGATCATATTATTTACTACCCGCAAACTAGCCGCTAGTTGTTGCTGCAACAAATCTGGGGGGACAATTTCTGTTTGTTCGGCTACATCTTGTAACCAAGCACGGATTTGTAATTTTAATGACTGAACTGCCAGTTGACTGGCAACTTCGCCACCTTCATGTCCGTCAATACCATCACAAACTACTGATAGATGCTGGTTTAAATAGTTGTCTATTTTATCAGTAGCATTAGGGAAACAACTGTCCTCATTGTGTTTCATCACAAGACCTGCATCTGTAAACCCAGCAACTTTCACCATTAATGGTAATTCTGCTGCTGATGCTAGTAATAATTGATTAAGTTGATGGCTAATGGTAGTAAAATCTACTTCACCTTGGCACATCTGCTGGATGATATTACTTAAACCAGGGGCTATTTCGGCTTTTGCTACCAGTACCCATGAGTGCCAAGATTGCCCTAAGTGCTGCAAGGTAAGTGTTTCTGTTGTTTGGTATAGTTCTAGTAATTTGATACACCAACCTTGAACGAGTATGTTATTTGGTGATAGTAAGCTTGCAGCTACTCCCAGTTCTGATAAGGGTTTCCACAGTTGGAGAATTTGCCATAGCCAGTATAATTGTCTAACTGCTTTTGCTTCTTCCCATACTTCGGTAATGATGGGGTAGAGATTGCCTTTTGTATCTATAGGTGCATTTTCTAATAAGAGAATATCATTTGTGTCTTCTGTGTCTTCGGTTGTAGAAGTTGTAAATCCGTAGGGTTGGGGGATGTGTAACTTTTGTGGATATAATTTTAGGTAGGGGATAACTGTCGGTGGCAGTTCTGATGGTATTTCTGGTGGTTTTCCTGGTTGGGTATCTAGCCAAATTTGCTGTGTAATTACCTCATATCTGTCGGCAATTTTTGTTTCCGGGGGTATGTTGGCTGCGTTTGTGCCGATCGCCCACAGATAGCGGTAAACTATGGGTGTTTGGCAATTTTTACAAGTGCGATCGCCTAGATTATTAATGGGTTTTTCACAGTCGGGATTGATACAATGAATTATCCGTTCAGTAGAAATCATAAATGTATAAACTAAGGAGTTAGGAGTCAGGAGTCGTAGGGGCGAAGCGTTCGGAAAACAACCTTGGACAAAAATTAATAATTTATCACCCGAATGCTGATGCTTCCAGCACGCTTCGCGAACGCCCGTACAGGAGTCAGGAGGAAGAAGAACTAATTTCTGTACTTTGCACTTTATACTTTGCACCCTGCACCCTGCACTGAGTCAAGAGAATAGTTAAGTCAGAAATTATAAAGATTTAATAATTTTAAAAGAAGTTTAAGTATAATACTCAAAGTTTTATTTATGCTACATATTCTATTTTTGAGCTTGAGTTGTGAGTGTATAAATTATAAAGAAATTCAGGTGATTTTAGATCAAATTGGGATGTTAATTACTAGAATAGGAATCAAATATGTTTGTATGCTCTTGTTGATAGGTTTGTACTTGAAAGCAAAAATTTGGAAATCAAAAATTTCTTTCCGTAAATAGTGATGGTTGAGATGTAGTTAATCACAAAATAATATTGGGGTTAAATTTTTTGTTTTTATTGTCTGGGATGGCGTTATGCCAACTTTTACCTTAATCTGGCTGGTAGCAGGAATAATCCTGTGTTTGATGGAACTTTTGTTACCAACTGCCTTTGTAGAATTTATGATGGGAATTAGTGCCTTTGCGGTGGCGCTACTTTCTTATTTGGGTTTGAGCAGTTTATGGCTACAAGTTATTCTTTGGCTGTTGCTTTCCACTGTTTTAGTTGTGTTTTCCCGCAGGTTTTTACAACCACCAACACGCAGATCAAAAATCTCTGATGCAGTGATTGGCGAAACTTTAACAGAAATTTTACCAGGTCAGGCGGGACGGGTACTATATGAGGGTAATTCCTGGCGGGCTAGATGTGATGATGACAAACTCAGTTTAGCACCAGGGCAAAAAGTTTATGTGGTCAGTAGAGAAGGTACGACTTTGATTGTAATGCCAGAAAATATTTTATGACAGGTGACAAATGACAGGTGACAGATAAGAGTTTTCAAAGCACCGTATTTGCGGAGATTTATCAAAATGGGTCAGTTTTTATTGTTACTTGCTTTGGCTTTTGGGGGCGGTACTGTTGTCCTCAAATCAATTAGAGTGATTAATCAAGGTGATGAAGCTTTGGTGGAAAGTTTGGGTAGTTATAAGAAAAAGCTTGGTCCAGGCTTAAATATGATTAATCCTTTTTTCGATAACATTGTGTATAAGCAAACTATTCGGGAAAAGGTTTTAGATATTCCTCCTCAGCAATGTATCACCCGTGACAATGTTTCCATTACTGTTGATGCGGTGGTGTATTGGCGGATCGTGGATATGGAGAAAGCTTACTATAAGGTAGAAAATCTCCAGTCAGCGATGGTTAATTTGGTTTTAACTCAAATTCGCTCGGAAATGGGACAATTGGAGTTAGATCAGACTTTTACTGCCAGAACTCAAATTAATGAAATTCTGCTGAGAGATTTAGATATTGCTACTGATCCTTGGGGTGTAAAAGTTACACGAGTGGAATTGAGAGATATTATCCCATCTAAGGCTGTGCAAGAGTCTATGGAATTGCAAATGTCCGCAGAAAGACGGAAACGGGCAGCAATTTTAACATCTGAAGGTGATCGAGAGTCGGCGGTAAATAGTGCTAGAGGTAAAGCAGATGCTCAAATTTTGGATGCGGAAGCGCGACAAAAGGCGATAATTTTACAAGCGGAAGCGGAACAAAAAGCACTTATTTTAAAGGCGCAAGCGGAAAGACAGCAGCAGGTTTTGAAAGCACAGGCGATCGCGGAGTCAGCAGAAATTATAGCCCAAAGGATGCAAACTAACCCAGATGCACACAAAGCTTTAGAAGTTCTCTTTGCACTAGGTTATTTAGATATGGGTACAACTATTGGTAAAAGTGATAGTAGCAAGGTGGTGTTTATGGACCCTCGCACCATACCTGCTACTTTAGAAGGTATTCGTTCTATTGTCTCTGATATTCCCAATGGTTCTCATTCTTTGTTGGAGAATAGGGACTAGGTTATTATCTCATCTTGTGGGGTAGGCATCCTGCCTGCCCTGTATAATTAGCGGGCAAGATACCCGCACCACAAGAAACACTTGTATATTTTTTTATTTGTCAGTCCCTTAATAAAAACTCTTACCTGTCACCTGTCACCTGTCACCTGTCACCTGTCACCTGTCACCTACTTCCTGACATTTATTACACAGTCCGAAAAATTCTAGGGTGTGGTAAAATACTTTAAATTTATGGCTGGTTTGTAACTCGTTTTCTAGTTCATGGACTGGACATTGATGGATAGGTATGGAAAGACCACATTGTAAACAGGTGAGATGATGTTTATCTTGTTGGGTTAAACTATACAAAGCCTCACCATTAGATAAAGTTCTCACCTGTACTTTACCTTCGAGTTTCAAAGCTTCTAGGGAACGGTAAACTGTGGCTAAACCCATGCTTTGACTACAGTTACGTAATTCTATGTATATGTCTTGTGCGGAAATTCCTTGTTTGATGTTTTTCAATAGGTTTAAAATTCGCTCTTGACTGCGGGTACGTATAGCTTTCATAGTAATTTTGGCTTTTAGATTGGGACTGGAAAATAAAAATTTTTTTGTATCTTATGTGACTAGTTTAAGTTACCATATCTGATATGAGCTTTTTTGATTGGCTGGTTGATAGATTAACTTTAACCAGTCTGTGATTCTATTTTCACTCAGTTGGAACATAAAAGTTATAGGATAGCGATCGCACCATTCAGCAAAAGTTACCCCCCTCATGCAAAGGAAGTATTTAGCTAAAATTTTTGTGACTCTTCGGCCTTCAGTTCTCGATCCTGCTGGTGTCGCCGTACAAACTAGCTTAAAACAAATGGGACATGAAACCGTTGAACAAGTAAGAATTGGTAAATATATTGAATTAACCACGATTGCACCCGATGAAGCTATAGCGAATCAAGATGTGAAAAATATGTGTGAGGAACTGTTAGCAAATACTGTGATCGAAAACTATCGTTTTGATTTGATTGAAGTAGAATCTCAAACTGGTGTTTTTTAGGTAATGGGTAATTGGTAATGGGTAATTGGTAAAAACTTTTTTACTGTCACCTGTCACCTGTCACCTGTCACCTGTCACCTATTCCCTATTCCCTATTCCCTTATTTATGAAATTCGGTGTTTTAGTTTTTCCTGGTTCTAATTGTGACCGTGATTCCGCGTATGTGACTAGAGACTTACTCGGACAACCAACACGGATGGTTTGGCATCAAGAGACGGATATTAGTGATATAGATGTAATTATAGTCCCTGGGGGCTTTAGTTACGGTGATTATTTGCGTTGTGGGGCGATCGCTCGTTTCTCCCCTGTAATGCAGGAAGTTGTCAACCACGCACAAAAAGGTAAGTTTGTCATCGGTATTTGCAATGGATTTCAGGTATTAACTGAAGCTGGTTTGTTGCCGGGTGTGTTAACGAGAAACCGAGATTTGCATTTTATTTGCGATCGCTCTCCCTTAAAAGTTGAGCGTAATAATTTACCTTGGACTCATGGTTATACAGAGGGAGAAGTGATCACTTTACCCATTGCCCACGGAGAAGGCCGATTTTACGCTGATAAGGATACTTTAGCAGCAATTGAAGATAACGGACAAGTGGTATTTCGTTATCACGGAGAAAACCCCAACGGATCATTAAATAACATTGCAGGGATTTGCAATTTGCAAGGTAATGTGTTAGGAATGATGCCACATCCTGAACGCGCAGCAGATCAAGCATTAGGTAATACTGATGGTTTACGCTTGTTTGCGGGTTTGTTGGGGAAGGTTGCAGCTTTGATTTAGTCTTGTATTTGACAAACTCTCAAAAACATAAGGTGGTTAATTTCCACCTTATTTAAGGATTTTTACGTATTGACTTGTCAAATTTACTAGATGTATTATTTTTGATAGTATAATATTAAATCCATCAAGAAAAGCGCAGATGAACAGAATAGCAATAAATCCAGACTTAGCAAATGTGGATTATACTGATTTATTAGATAAAATACTCAGAGTATTAAAAAATCAGCAGATATTTAGAATTTCTGCTGATAATAAAAGAGTTAAGGTTGATATTAATGAAGTAGTTAATGAAGTTATTAAATTAACTCCTCATAACCCATTGGGAAACCAAAAAGCAGCACGTTCAGCAACTTTGAATTTTACTCCCGGTACTGAAGTTTCATTTCGAGAGAAAATTAGACAAATTACAGGTTATATTCAATATCAATTAACATTAGCTATTCAGCAAAATCCCAATAGTAAATCAATGGATAGATTTGAATTTATCCAAAATTTACTGACAGACTTACAAACATTTCAAACAGATAGAAAACCAACTAAATTAGACTTGAGTTATGAATTTCTACCCTCTAAAAATTTACAAAAACAAAGATTAACAGTCAAAAAAGACGATAAAGCAAAACAGAAACAACTACTAAAAGCGCATAAAGTTAAAATTTCTGTAGATAAACCAAAAGATTTTTACACAGCATTATTAACCGGATTGAATAACTTTATAGACATTAACTTTTCAAGTTCTAGTGACAGAGAAGAAATAGGATTTATTTTAGAAAACCTCAAACAAAATACAAAGTCTGATATTTATCAACTACAAAACCTAGTCAACCAAGAAACACTAGGAAAACTCAAAAAACTATCACAAATTAAATATTTAGAATTTCTCCTAGAAAACATTGACGAAAAAGCTAGTTCTAAAAACTACCAAGCTAAAATATATTTACAAGACTTGATCAGGAGATTACAAATATTAGAAGATTACATTAATAACCCCAATAAAGCAGATGGAGAATATGAAGTTAGCTATGCACAAGAGAAATTTAATTTGCAAACAGTATTTTCTCGTGGTGATGCTTATGATAAATTACCAATTATTCCCTTAGTCGAGGGTTATTTAGGAGAAAGTGAACATCAACACCAAGAAAAAATAGAATTTACCTTTGGTTTAAAATTAAAATTTGATGGTAAAGTCCAAACCGATGGAGGTAAAAATGTTTTTCAAAGAAATCTTGATATTCTCCTCGCAGATCCAAATAGTGAAGAGAATATAAAAGAATTTGCAGAGAATTTGAATAACAAGAAGAACTTTGTCAACAAAGTTTTAAAAATTGCCTTTCTGTATTATTTTATATTTGCATCAACACAAGATCCAAAAGCAGCAAATTATGATCCAAGAGAAGAATTAAATTACGATCCTCTACGGAGATTTGAAAAGGATATATTATCAGTATTTAAAGGAGATGATGAAAATGCTAAGAAAGAATTACTCGGAAAGTTAAAAAAAGGTTTCGATAAATTTAAAGTCCAGAAAAAAGTAGACATATTAAAAGAAGTCTTAACTAACTTAATTAAAAGAGAAACACCATTTCCTGAAAGACAATATCCGGTACACATCTCTGTCAAAAATAGCATTTTAGAAAACGATATTGAAACAATTACGGAACGAGATACTTTATTTAAAAATACATTGCGTGGTAACTTTAAAGACTGTTTAAAATATATTCATTTAGGAAACCCAAGTACACAAACAAACATCCTTGTCACTCTACCCGCAAACATCACCATTAGCGAAATTCACTTTTTAGAAACTCCAGATGTAGAAACATTTGACATGGAATATGACATTACTTCAGGAATTAAAGTTTTACCAGCAATATTTTTAGGAATAGATAACCAACAATGTAGAAATTTTTATGAAAGCAACTTAAAAAATAGAAACTTATTAGTATTTCCCCATAGGTTGGAAGAACAAAAGCTAGAAAAGCATCAAGAATTTATTTACAAGATTGTGTATAGTTTACTAGCATATCTTTGTCTTCATGTGATTTTAGAAAGACAAATAAAAGAAGATGCAAAACCATTTATACCACTAATTAGAATACACCTCAAAGAAAAAACGGATGAAACTGCAATCATTGAAAAGTTTATAGTTGATCTAACCAAAGTATTATCTCATTTATTGAATGAAAGATATCGCTGCAATGAACAAGGGATAGTGGTTACAAACCCCAAAACAATCAGCTTTAAAATTCCTAATGTTCTCAGTTCATTATATTCCGTAGTTCCCAAAAAATTCACATTCTTACCAACGGATAATTTTAGATTTCCGAAACTTAATAAACTTGCGATCATCGTTGTTTCTAGTCGGGAAAGTGATCGTCGTTTCGGAGTAGATGAAAAAAAATCTAACTTAATAGGTGAAATTATCACCATACAAACAGAAGACAACAAAGTAAGGTTTCAACTCTTCAAAACTTTCTCAGAAAACTACGACGATCATCAAAAAATGTTTGAATATCCTACAGTTGTAGTTGATAATGTGGACAAACTTTACAAAAGAGGGTACAGACACTTTATTTATATTGCAAAAGTTCCCTACAGTAGTACATTACACATTACTCAAGCAGAAAAAGATGAAGAATTATTCTTCATGTCACAAAATGTAATTCAATCTTTGAAAAAAGAAAGACATGATATCAAAATTTACCCGATGTTTTTTGAAAAATACTATGCAGTAAAAGTGGGAAATTTTAAATCTACATCCTTATACATTCAGGATACTTTAGAGTTGACTAATTTAGCAGAGGATAGAAACAAACAATCTGTAATTTTCTTTAATTTATTTAATGGGTTACAGGTTGCTAAGGAGGTTAACTATCATGGAGTCATGTCTTATGCAACTTTATATAATATGTATGAAAGTACAATTTTAGATGATAAGGATATTTTTACAGGATTAATAGATAATGAAAGTAAGTTAAAAAATGAAATTACTCAATGTTTAACTTTGTTTCATTTCTCCCGTTATGAAAAATCTGAAAAATCAGGGAATATGCAATTAAAGTTAGATCCCTATCAAAATTTAATCGGGGATGAATCAGTTAGTGAATCTGCAAGTTTTAAACATATTCGAGATAAAACTGATTTCAATTCTCTTGCTTTTTTAACTCATGTTAAATCAATATTACTAGGTAAGGATGAATAACACTTCTCTTTCTTTACGTCTTTGCGTGAGATTTTTCTTATAAAAACGAACCGCAGAGACACAGAGTTCACAGAGAAAAGAGGTTTTTGAGGGTTTTTATAAGGAGTAAAAAATGACTGCAAAAATAGCGGATGATCTGGGAAGGTTGTTTGAAATGGGTTTTAATATTGGGATTTTGTCTTATATCCATAAGAATAATATTAAAAATTATTTTGGTGATTTGTATAGTCAGGAGTTGCAAAATCTCAAGTTTGCAGAAATTACAAAAAATATTGTGAAGAAGGTTGTTGGTAAGTTAGAAAGAGAAATTGCAGAAACTTGGTGTCAGTTTTTTGTACAAAAGGGTTTTTTGTGTGGGTTAAATTTCTTTCGGGAGTATCTTAAATCTCTGGGATGTCGTGAAAAAGCAAACTTGCAAAATCTGGAAGTTATTTATTTTCAATGTCGGTTTAATGGTGAAAATAGTATTGGTACTCATGAAGTTGATGAAATACAATGGTTCAAAAATGTTCTCTCTCAGTTTGAAAATGTAAATGTCACTTCTGGGGATATTCAAAATTATAAACAAGGTGGTGATTTTCTCAATGCAGATAGTTTGATGTTGTTGAAATATAAAAATAATTACCGGGTTTTATGTCTTGACTTGTCGGTGTTTTCTATTCACACTGATGAGGATTTACAAAATATTGATTATGTGGAAATTATCAGAGGTTTGTTATTACGAGATATCAATTATTTACGTTCTAAAAGTGTGTTTTCTAAGTTGCGTATTGATACCGAATCTTTGGGTTTAGATTTTTCTCCCAGTTTAAAGGAGTATTTTACCGCTTTTAAATCTAAGGATAAGGAAAGTGCTAAATTAATTCAAGCGGGTAGTTATATTTATAGTTTCTGTCAGTTTTTACAAGCAAATTCTTTTCTTCCTGATATTTCTAGGTTGGTTTGTAATGCGGTGGGATATAGCGATCGCTCTTTTAATACTATCTCTATTCCCGGAAATAATATCCAACTTTTTGAAAGTTGTTATCAAATTTATCAACAAAATTACAAAACAGAAGAAGAAATTAGCGACGCACGTTATCGCGTTTTACAAAAAATCCAAGTTAACGCATATCGCAGTTTTCAACAAGGTAAAAAACTGGTTGACTCTCTCCTCAACATTACTCCTAATACCATCAATATTTTACCACGTCATACAGAAACGATTACCGATTTTTATAACTCTGTTTCTCCCGTACCATCTGAGTTAATTTCTAGTTTAAATTTAACCGAAAATCCCAATTTTAGACAAGCGCACAACCAACTAATTAAAAGATATTTACTTTCTGAAAATACCTACATTTTCTTAACAGGAAATCCCGGAATCGGAAAAACTACCGCTATTGTTGATTTTCTCACTCAATATCAAAATGACGGGTTTCTTTTATTATACGTCAGTCCCCGGAAACAAGTCAATCTTGATATCATTGAAAAATTCAAAGATCGCAAAACTGGAAGATTAGTAAATGATCAAATTTTTGCTATTAATACTCATAGTAATTTGATTCAAGATAACTCTGGTAAACTCTCAGTTGCTTATACATCAAACAAACATGAAGAAGATTTTACTTTGGAAAATGTTGATTTTCTCAACAGTGAAAATATTGAACGAAAATCTCGACGCAAAGACAGACTGCAACAAATTACAGATGATACTTTTCAGGATATGGGAACAAAAAACAAGGGAGTTTTACAAAGTATTTGTGAAGGGTTATATTACCTCATCAAATATCAAAAATCTAATCAAATTATCGCTACCGCTTCTACCCAGTCTTTGAAAAAAACAGATTATGGTGATACTTTACAACATTTAGAAAAAATCTTTCAAGACGCATACAGAAAAAGTGACGATAAAGTATTTCCTGAAAAAATGCGAAATATATCCCGTCGCATCAAACATCTATTTATTATGATAGATGAAATTACCGGAGATGAAGGAGGAGTAGAATTTTTAGAGGGAATTAAAAAAATGGTTAAAACTTATAAATTAACAAACCCAGAAAATGGTTTTAATACTAAAATCATCGTCGCAGATGCTTCTATTGTTGATAAAAATGTTATTTGTCAACATTTAGAAGATACTTCCCCCGAACCAAATAAGGTTTATTTTAGAAAAGCAGAATCAAACATTCAACCTCTATCTGTAGAAAGTTTCATATTTAAAGGTTCACCCGCTATCATTATTAATACTAACACCTATCCTGCAAAAAGTCTTACTATTAATTATCAAATAATTGTCGAATCTTGTCGTTTTACTGATAGAATTAAACTAAGAGATAAATCTGATTTAGAGAAAAAATCCCAGGAAGAAATTTTCAAAGATATTAAAATTATCTTCCAAAAATCCGATGTTGAACAATTTATAGTTTACATCCAAAATAAACCTAAATTATCAGAACTGATTGCTAAAATTCAGTCAGAGTTAGGAAGAGATAACTTTGTTAAAAATACTCACTTCCTAGAAATACACGCGAATATTTCAGAATTAGAAAAACAGGAAATTAAACAACATCAAGAAAACGTCAAAGTGGTTTTCATGACTGCTTCCGGGAGTCGCGGTTTATCCTTCCCCAAAGCGAAACATATCTTAGTCGAAATTCCGAAATTTGAAATTGAAAAAAACCTGATGGAAATAATTCAGGTTATTTACAGAGGTCGGGGAAATGATATGATAGATAATCAAGATAAATACCTCACATTTTATTTAGCTGAACGTTCAGTTTATTATCAAGATGATCCAGAATTATCTATCAAAGAAAATTGCTTGAGTTTATTAAATCTTCTGTTAATTCTCAAAGCATCTATAATGACAAGAATTCAAGGTTATGGTAATATTGGTAGGAAGAATTATCTACTTATACCCATCGGTGGAAAATCAGTTTTTGCTGCGGGAGAAACCTTTTCTAGTAAAATAGAAAATCTTATTACCCAACTGAAAAAAGAATATAACCGCAATAAAAGTCACACTTCCTTAAAAGACGCATACACCAGACTAGAATTATTAATGGGTGAAGGTGATTTTTGGGTTGCTAAAAATACGGAAGAGAGTTATTTAAAGATTCGGGAAAATTTCAACAACACATTTTTAGAAGTCGCTAAAACCTTTGATAAATTATTAGATTTTACACCCTTGGAATTAGGTTATATTAGTGGAGGTTTATTAATTGTACCCAGTCAAAATATGCAAGAATCTTATCAAATGCGCTTTTTAGATATTCAAAAATATGCAAATACAGAATTATGGAATACTTTAAAAAGCATTAGTCGCAATCAAAATTACCCCGAAAGTCTCACCTCTGCGGTAAAAGATGCAATAGAATTAGTAGAAAAGTTAATCAATGCACCTGCAAAAACCCAGAATTATCTCCAAAAAAGTCAACATACAGATCAATATTACGCTTTACCATTATTTGCGTTTATTAGTGGGGAAGTGATGAAAGAATATTTTGCAAATAAACCAGAAGAACCGGAAGATCAACGTTTTAAAGATATCTTATCTATATATATTCGTTCTTTATCTCCTGTAAGTAATATTTTACCCATAGGACATAATTATCAAGAATTTCCCTTTGTGGTATTTAGAAGTTATAGTTTGGAGGAAATTAGAAATAAATTGTTTACAGAAAAATATCTGTTAAATTCTCAGGAATTAAATGTTCTTAATTTAATTCTGTCTCAAACTTAAAATTAGTAATTAGATCCCCGACTTCTTTAAAAAGTCGGAGTTCTTATTTTATTAATCTTCTTGAAATCTCCCTAATAATTCCTCACGGGATAATTGCAAAAGTAAAGGTGTAAATTCTTCCCTAGATAGGGTAATGATTTTATCAATCACTTTCTCTAACTCAGCATCAACTTTACCAAAACGTACTTGTAAAATACTTTCGGCCATCCCACGACGTTCTCTTTTTTCTCCTTCTTCTCTTCCTTGATATCTACCTTGTTGGAGTCCTTGTTGCAGTCCTTGTTGGAGTCCTTGTTGGAGTCCTTGTTGCAGTCCTTCTCTTCGCGTTTCTTCTTTAATTTGTTCTAATAATTCCTGATACATTTGTGATAATTTCATAATCAACTCCTGATCATCTTGATCAATATCCTTTTCTTTTTGCTGTCTGGCTGATAACATGGCTATTAAGTCATGTACTAATTGTATAACATTTTCTAGCTGTGGGTTATTGTTAGCTAATGCTTCTAACTCTTCCACTGCTTTTCTCTGTACCCTACCCCTACCTAATACCCTTAAAAATAAGGTTTCTGGTGTACTGGGTAACTGGTGAATAACGATAATACCTGTCCTTGATACTTCGTCTAATAAATAAACTCCTTTACCCCATGTTTGATAATCTAAACTCAGATCAATACCTCTGAATATTTCCTCTGATGCAGTAGGTGTGAATATCCATAAAAATGGTAATTGGTTTTCACTAATGCGGGTATTATTGCGTTTTGCTTGTCTTTCTAAGTTTGCATGAATATCAAATAGTTTACCCTTACAACTTCTGATTTCACTTCTATCAACGGGGTTACGAAATGGTTCAAAAACTACGGAAGTTGCATGAATTCCCATTTTTCCCAATAGTCCTAATTTTTCGATGTTTTCAGGATTTGAAGATGGGGTAAATAATACGTCTATCTGTCTTTTTTCTGAGATAATATCTTGACTGACTTCTACTTTTCCGTAGGGTGTAAATATCTCTGTTAGATATTGTTTTGCAAACTGATCATGAATAAACCGAGTCATGGAATTTTAGATTTTGGATTTGGGATTTTAGATTGATTAAAGATTGATTATAAACAATTTGATTATAATTTAATTATCTCCATTCGTTAAATTCTTCGCACACACATCAACCAACTCACAAACATCACAACCAGGAGAACGTGCTTTACAAACTGCACGACCATGATATATTAAACGAATAGACCAATTTTCCCATTCTGGTTGGGGTAATAATTTCATTAAATCTTTTTCAATATTAATAGGTTCAGTATTTTTTGTTAACCCCAATCTTTGACTTAACCGCTTGACGTGAGTATCTACAGTCACCCCTGCATTAATACCATAAGCGTGCGCTAAAACCACATTTCCAGTTTTTCTCGCAACTCCGGGAAGTTTTAATAATTCTTCCATTTTATTGGGAACAACTGAGTTAAAATCATCAACAATCATCCGACAAGCAGCTTTGATATTTTTCGCTTTATTGCGATAAAAACCCGTAGAACGGACTAATTCTTCTAATTCAAAAATATCCGCATTTGCTAAACTTTCTGCATCAGGAAACCGACTAAATAAAGCTGGAGTAACTTTATTCACTCGTTCATCTGTGCATTGTGCAGAAAGAATTGTTGCTACTAATAATTGTACAGGAGTTTGATAATTTAAAGAACAAGTCGCATCAGGATAAAGACGATGGAGACGAGAGAGAATTTCTAAAGCGCGTTGCTTTTTTGATGATTTTGATAATTTTGATAATTTTTTAGTAGTCACATCAATAATATTTGAATTTATTTTATTTGAAATTTAACTTATTTCTCGTTCCCATACTCTGTATGGGAATGAATTGTATAAGACTCTGCCTTTTTTGTCAAATAGAGGTAGAACCTCTAGATCGCATTCCCAGTCTCAGACTGGGAACGAGATCATTTGCTTACAAGTTCTGGAATATTTGTTGCACAAAATCTAGTTGCAGTGTTTCTTTGAAAATCAAGAAAATACCTAATCCTAAAAGTAGGACTAAACCTGTTTGCATGACACCTTCTTGAATTTTTGCTGGTAAGGGTTTACCAAGTAAACCTTCAATCAAAAGAAAAGCTAATTGTCCACCATCTAAAGCAGGGAGAGGTAAAATATTAATGATGGCTAAATTAATACTAATAATTGCTGCAAAAGATAGCAAATTTGCACTATTATCTGCTGCTAATTTAGCACCAATTTTCACAATATTCACAGGTCCTGAAACCTGACTTGCTGTTTGTTGAAAATTAGTTATTAGCTGTCCAAATCCTTTGATTGTACCAATAAATAGCTGTTGAAATCTATCAGCAGCAACGCTGAAAATTTCTATGGGATTTTGGGGACGACGATAAACAGCTTCTCCATTTGGTCCTAGTTCAATTCCTACTAAACCTTTACCATCAGCACTTTCTGTAGGAGTTAATTTTAAAGCTATTTCTTGATTTTGACGCTGAATTTTCAGGTTAAGTTGTTGATTTGGATGGGTTTGAATTTCTTTAGTCAGCAATAAGGTAGAATCTTTACTAGCAGCTAATTCCTGACCATTGACGCTGATAACAATATCACCTGCGCGAATACCAGCTTGGTAAGCTATTGATTGTTCATTAACAGGTTTGACAAGTACACCAGGTTGATATTGAAATTCTTGGGGTATACCAACAATACCTATTTGCAAAGCGAGAACAAAATAAGCAAATATTAAGTTTGCTATCACACCGGCGCTAATAACGATCGCCCGATCTAAAATAGGACGATTCCGCAATAAGTTGGGATCATTGGGAGGAATTGCGCTATCTGGATCATCGTCGGGAAAACCAACAAACCCACCCAAGGGGAAAGCGCGAATGGTGTATTCTGTCTGTGATCCTTGGTACTTTAACAGGGTGGGACCAAAACCCAAAGAAAAGCGGTTAGCGTAGATACCTTGAGAACGTGCGGCTATAAAATGTCCTAACTCGTGTACTAAGATCAAAATAGCCAAAACTGCGATCGCTGCTAAAACTGACATAGAGCAAATAAGTCAAAATATTTCGGATATATATTTCTATTGTAGTTTGGGAATGGACTCAGAAACAAAATCTGCTGTTATTTATTGTCAATTGCAAAGAAAAACGCGAGTTATGGTAATTTTGCTAATTTCCAGGTTTTGAGCGAAACTTGTCTGATAGCGTAGCGCAAGCCATATCAGGATATCCAGGATTTGAGGATTTACAGGATGATTCATTTATTTTTCATCCTCCCACATTGTATAATTTTCTTCAAAAACCTCCTCCCAAGTTAAAGCAGTAATTTCTGGCTTTTTCCCCATTTCATCCCTAGCATCTTGTTTAGCAGATGTAAAACACTTATCCCAAATAGACTCTAAAAACTCTCTATTAAGACTAGGCATTTCTTCCTGACTATCAGCAATTTCTCTCCTTGCTGAACGAATGGAAATTACCCAACTAGCACTGCGTTTTTCAGGTTGACATTTCCATTTAATTATATGTAACATCAATCGAGTTAATTGACTAATAACTGCCCTTTTTTCGGATCTTCCCATTGACTCTGCTAAACTCTCTAAAATCTGATCAACTTCTGCCATTTTTCCCTCCTTTAGCAATTCCTTTGCTTTTTCCACTGCTAAGTATGGTGATTGAAATACCAATTCATCCCATATTAATGTCATTTTAAAATTCCTCTCTTTTATCAATAGAAAGTTGATCTCTAGTATTCATAAAATCATCAGAAAATTGATCTAAGCTATCAATTAAACTTTGCCACGGGTTATCTTTACTAATCAGAACAATAGGACTAACAATATCACCTAATTTTTTACCTTTACCGGCAATGGAACTAGGAGGAATGCGACATTTTTTTGTTGGTAATTTATGTTTGATAAATTGAATAAAATCTAAAACTTCTTGTTGTTTATCTGCTGGTAATTCTCGCAAGTTTTCTAAAACTGCTTGTTCAATAGTCATAGTTTTACCTTTAGGATTATAATGTAATTATATTATAGATTATAACTTTTTGTCTGAATCAGGATGTGCAGGATGTTTTTTTATATTCATCTACATTTTCATAAATTGCATTTTGTCTGAATCAGGATATCCAGGATTTGAGGATGTACAGGATATCTTCTTTGCGCGAAATAGATTTTTGTCAGAATCAGGACACCCTTCGGGAAGTCAAAAGTCAAAATTCAAAAAATTATTTCTTTTCAGAAGTTGCGCTAATTCAAATATTCCAGAATATTAATATCAAATATAATCCTGTTAATCCTTTCATCCTGGTTATCCTGATTCTGACAGTTAATTATACATTACTGAGTGCTTTAACCTGAGAAATAGCACGTTCAACATCTGGTAATTTTTGACCATGTTTTTCTGCTATTTCTAACCATAAATCTCTGACAATGATCAATTCTTGTAATGTTTCTTCTAAAGTTTCTCCCTGTGCTAAACATCCTTTTAATGCTGGAATTTCAGCAACGAAACCGCCTTCTTCACAGGGATAAACAACTATGGGATAATTCATAATTACGCTCCTTCTATCAATTCTAATACTCGTTTAACATAAATTGATTTTACCCGATTATTATGTACGGGAATTACTAAAATTATATCATCTTTGATAAAGATATGATGACTACCTGTAATTCTATCTAATACAAAATTATCTAATTCTAACAGTTTACGAATATCACTGAATTTGGCATTATTGGGACTATTTGTTAATTTTTCAATTAGTTTATCTTTTTTGACCATTTTCCGCGATTTGAGGATCTACAGGATGGTTTTTTAATATTCAGCTACATTTTCAGAAGTTGCGATAATTCAAATATCCCAGAATATCAAAATCAAATATAATCCTGTTAATCTTTTAATCCTGGTTATCCTGATTCTCACAAAAAACATACTACTCATAATGCGTCCACATTCGTAAAACTTTGATAGTATTTTCGCCTTCAATCACTTCATATACTAAACGATGTTGAATATTTATCCGTCGTGAATATGCACCTTCTAAATCTCCTACTAATTTTTCATAAGGTGGAGGATTTTGAAACGGATTAACCTGAATAATATCAAGTAAACTTTGCGCTTTCTCTTTCAAATTACTTGCAGCCAATTTTTTAGCATCTTTCTGAGCTTGTTTAGTATAAACTAATTTCCAATTTACCAATCTAATTCACCATCACACTCTTCAATAGGTGTTGCTAATCCTTCTTTAATTGATTCTCTCATCCCTGGAATAGAAAGTAAATATAGAGTTTCTTGGATAGATTTCCAGTCACTTTCAGATAATAAAACTGCGTTGCTATTTTCTCCTGCAATAATAATAGGTTGATGGGATTGATTAACTGAATCAATTAAATCCTGTAGTTGCTGTTGTGCTTGATTGATTGAAATCATAATCTTTTTTTGAGATTACATGATTATTAAATAATAGCATAAAATTGAATTGTCCGAATCAGGATATCCAGGATTTGAGGATGTACAAGATGGTTTTTTAATATTCATCTGTATTTTCAGA
Organism: Sphaerospermopsis reniformis; assembly: GCF_005402885.1. Classification (NCBI taxonomy): domain Bacteria; kingdom Bacillati; phylum Cyanobacteriota; class Cyanophyceae; order Nostocales; family Aphanizomenonaceae; genus Sphaerospermopsis; species Sphaerospermopsis reniformis. Next base: position 3,583 of record NZ_BJCE01000046.1, on the reverse strand, counting down.
AGTTGCATTTTGTCAGAATCAGGATATCCAGGATTTGAGGATTTACAGGATATTTTTTTAGTATTCCTCTACATTTTCAGAAGTTGCATTTTGTCAGAATCAGGATGTCCAGAATTTGAGGATTTACAGGATGGTTTTTTAATATTCATCTACATTTTCAGGAATTGCGCTAAGTCAAATATCCCAGAATATCAATATCAAATATAATCCTGTTAGTCCATTAATCCTGGATATCCTGATTCTGACAGTGGATTTTAACGTAATATTCTAACTTCAACTCCCACATTAATATTACTCCATAAACGATCAGTAAATTGCAGCTTTATCAATAAATTTTAATACTTCTTCGCTTCCAGGTTCTTCATTGAGTAAAGCTAAAATTGCGGAAGCATCTAAAACAACTTCACTCATTTAAAGTTTCCTCTCTCCGTTCCTGAATTAATTCTTCAGATAGTTTTCTAGTAGGTGGAATATACTTTCTAAAAATAGCTTGGGCATTTTTTACAGAATTATGTAAATTATCACTTATTGGGTTATCTTCTAGTACAATAACTGCTTTATATTCTCCCTTTGGGATATCTACAGGAGAATCAACTAACAATTTGCCATCACTGGTTATAGTTACTGTTACACCTAATGTAATCATAGTCAACTCCATTGGTTAATTAGTTTATTAATTATATCAGAAAATGTGCATTTTGTCTGAATCAGGATGTACAGGATGGTTTTTTAATATTCATCTACATTTTCAGAAGTTGCGCTAATTTTAATATCCCAGAATATCAAAATAAAATATAATCCTGTTAATCCTTTAATCCTGGTTATCCTAACTCAGACAGTTAAATTTTACACGACTTACGCAAAAGGGAACGAAAGTAGGGGTAATTCATGAATTACCCCTACGCAAGAATAAGGTTTTCAGTCACATCTTGCGTAAGTCCTATTTTAATAAAAAACGGTGCGTTACATTTGATTGACGCACCCTATAAGCTACAGCTTAAAATTTGAAGAAAACAAAATCAATATTTAAGTTAATAGATATAGACTTTGGTAATTCTAGTCCACTATCTTTGACTGCTTTTAAACAAGCATATAAAACATTTCCATGAACCTTAGCTACATAGTCACCAAATGCTCTAGCAACACCTGAATCATCAGTTAAAAATTCTTTAATAGATTTGCTAAAATCAGGAGTAAACCATGCTTCCTTACCTACAGTTTTATCAATTTTGTTCATAGCTGCGGCTATATCAGGAGATTTTCGTGCAGAAATCAAAACAATATCTTTTTCATAAAAAAATACTACATCTTTTCCTGTGTTAACTTTATAACCTTTACCTTTTTCATCAACTGAGGCAATCTGTCCGCATCTTTCAAACTTATTTACTACTGCGACAAAATCGCCAATTTGATAGCGTGCCATTGTAAAATCTCCTGAGAATGTTTATAAATGATACTTGAGAGGTTGTCTTAAAAGTTTTCGGCGAATATAATTCGCTAGTACACAAGCAAAGTCCACCTGCGTGGACTAACGAAAAATTAAGGATTTGAAACCTGCGTAGGCAGGTTTTGTCTGTGTAGATGTAATTTCTAATCGCCCAAGTTAGACTTTTCAAACATCCTCTGAAATTTTATACCATTTTTACATAATTTTCTTTGCCTTATAACTTTAATGCAGAAATTTAATATCAATCAGGTGCATGATATAACTTTCCGTATAATCACCCTTTACAGGGTGATTAGCTGGTATTTTCCTAGTATATTTAACTAGAATCTCAAGTTTTAGTTAGACTTGTTTTCTACTTAAACAACAAAGACGATAATACCCAAGCAAAATAAGAGAGAATTGGAATCCATAACAAAGCATTAACTACATAACGAGATTGTGATTCCTTTGTCGCTTCTGGTAAGGATTCAGTTGATGACTCAATTACTGTGGGTAGAGTTGGTAAAACTGGAGTTGTATCAACAGGAATACCTAAAATTTCTTGATTATTCAAATAAGGTCTTAACACCTCCGGTACTTTAATCGTCCCATCAGCTTGCTGATAATTCTCCAAAATCGCCGCCATCGTCCTTCCCACAGCTAAACCAGAACCATTTAAAGTATGTACAAACTGCGTCCCCTTCTTCCCCGCTTCCTTAAACCGAATATCCGCCCTTCTCGCTTGAAAATCAACACAATTAGAACAACTAGAAATCTCTCGATACTTCCCAGAAGATGGCAACCAAACCTCTAAATCATAAGTCTTTGTTGCCCCAAAACCTAAATCACCAGTACATAAATTAATCACTCGATAAGGCAACTTTAAACCCTGTAAAATTGACTCTGCACTAGCAACTAATTTCTCTAATTCCTCAAAAGAATCTTCCGGTTTTACTAACTTCACCAACTCCACTTTATTGAATTGATGCAACCGAATTAAACCCCGCATATCCCGGCCATAACTTCCCGCTTCCCGACGAAAACATGGCGTATATGCACAGTGATAAATCGGTAATTCTTCCGCGTTTAAAATTTCCCCCCGATAAAAATTTGTTACCGGAACTTCCGCAGTAGGAATTAACCACAATTCATCATCTGCACATTTAAAACTTTCTTCTGCAAACTTCGGTAATTGTCCAGTTCCCGTTAAAGAATCAGTATTAACTAACAACGGTGGACTAACTTCAATATACCCATTTTCAATATGCTTAGAAAGCATAAATTGAATTAACGCCCTTTCTAAAGCAGCACCCGCACCTATCAAACTGACAAACCGACTTTGGGCAATTTTTACCGCCCTTTCAAAATTCAAAATACCCAATTTTTCCCCAATTTCCCAATGAGGTAAAATATTCTGATTTTCCGGTTTATATTCATCTCCCCATCTTCTCACTTCTGGGTTATCATCTTCACTTGCACCGATGGGAGTAGAATCACTAGGAAGGTTAGGAAGTGCTAACAGTAAATCTTGAATTTGCGCTTTTAACTCTTTTTCCTGGGGTTCTAATTCGCTTAATGTGTTTTTAATGTTATTCCCTTCTTCTTTTAAAGCAAGAATTTCCTCACTTTGTGGACTAACACCAGATTTTACCTTTTGTCCTACCAGTTTACCAATTTCATTACTCCGCGCTTGTAAATCGTTGCGTTTTCCTTCCAGTTCCCGTTGTTTTTGACTTAAATCTAATATAGGCTGAATGTCATATTTACCACTACGAGTATTCAGCTTTTCTTGTACGAGTTGGGGGTTTTCTCTAATTTGTTTAATATCCAGCATTGGTGAATTTTGTGAGTTTTTGTCAATTATACTCGATTGAGGTGATTATTCGTAGGGGTTTAGCAATGCTAAACCATTTCTTGCATCATCAATCATATCTATTATTAACACCAGTTTTATACAATAACCATACAAAATCATCAGATTAATCAAAATCCCTTTTTCATCCGCGTTTATCTGCGTTCATCTGCGTTCAAATCTCAATATAGAATGTAGCGACTGTCTTGATTGTCAAGCGATCGTAAAGGAAAAATTTAAAGTCTAGGAAAAAAGTCAGAAAATAGAGGATAAAAACAAAGCAAAACAAAACAGGTAAATTATAG
>NZ_BJCE01000045.1:0-29597 GCF_005402885.1 Sphaerospermopsis reniformis | reverse complement strand
CCCCTAGCGCGTTTTGGGTACATATGTATATAATTGGTAATATTTTTCATCTTTGGTAGAACCACGGTATATTTTCCATTTACCGTTCTACCATTTTTCCGTTATATATTTCGGACAGGTCTAATATGTCTAACGTCAAGGATAATGTGACGATTAATTAATTCTGATGTCATTTAATTTTACCTAATTTACTTTATATAACAAACTTAATGAGGTCTATATCTAACCGAAAATGGTCTATATGGGAGAATACCGTCCTCAAAGGTTGTGATATTACTACTTGCTAAAAAGTATTTTGTATGATGAATCTTTATCTAGAAAAAAAATCTCCCACACAGCAGGAGAGATAAAAATGAAAGTGATTATTAGCTTTTATAAGTTAATATATAAGCACCTTTTATGCTTTTATTGTTACCATTTGTTTTTATTGATTCTTGGTAATCAGTGTAAACATGATGTTATGCTAAGAAAGTCGTACATATATGATTAGTTGAGATAACCATGTACAAAGTTTACAAAATTGATGTCAAAGAAAATGAAACAGTTTTAATCAAACTGAATCGTCCCAATAGCAGACGGCGTATTAAATATGCTCTGGTGTCTGAAAATCTCTACTCTAGAGCAAATGAAATTTTATACAAAAGAGGACTGTATTTTTTAGACTACCTCAATTTTCTCCGTGAACACGAAAATAAAGAATTTGTTTTCCTAACAGAAGATGAAAAATTACAGGAATTAATTTCAGACCTTTTGGAGAAAGGTACTCCTTATGTAAGATGCTCTCATTTCGTTTTTTCAGGTATGTCTTGGATTCCGTCTATCGAAAAATTTGCTCTAGAATTTCCTGAACTCAATGACAAATTATTAGACCGTATTAAGCCTGAAAGTGATTTTAGCCTTGACATTGAAGACGGTAGTTATGATTACAGTTATGATTCTAGTGAAAGACCACTAACAAAGCTTGAGTATTACGGGTATGAACCAAATTATGAACGTGATATAGATCTAGCCGAACGACTTTACGGAGTACCTGATCCGAGGTTAGTTGAAGATGACTAGTGGTCTGTCAAATTTATTTTGACGGGTTGCACAAATTGATAAGCCTTGTATTTCATTGTTTTTGGCAAAATTATATCCGTCATTTAATCCTTAACAGACTACTAGTCCCCTACAAAAACCTCCTTCCCCTCTCCGCGCCTGGAAGTTTCTCAACGAACTGTTCGTTTCAATCATCTAAAATCTCCTTCTCCTCTCCGCGACTCTGCGCCTTTGCGTGAGAAAAAAACAAAAAAACGGCAGAGAACCTACATCCTCCACCGTTTTTTTAACTATTAAAAAATCCTAACTACAACTCAACACCAGGAGTCAACAACTCCCGACTTTCTCTAGCTGTAACTTGGACAACACCATTTTCATCCACATCAACGTAAGCAACATCACCGTCTTTGATGCGTCCAGACAGAATTTCTTCCGCCAAACTATCTTCCAACAAGCGCATAATTGCCCGACGTAATGGCCTTGCACCGTAGCTGGGGCTGTAACCTTCCTGAATCAAGCGGTCCTTGAAGCGATCGCTCACTTCTAAAGTAATGCCTTTTTCTGTCAACCGACCAAACACTTCTTTGAGCATAATGTCGGCGATTTCAGTCACTTCAGCTTTATTCAACTGACGGAAGACGATAATTTCATCCAAACGGTTCAAGAACTCAGGACGGAAGTATTGCTTCAGTTCCTCATTCACCAAAGAACGAATCCGGTTGTATTGAGATTCAGTTTGATCCTCAGCAAACTCGAAACCAATACCGCTACCGCCTTTTTCAATTACCTTAGAACCAATGTTAGAAGTTAAAATTAACAAAGTGTTCTTAAAGTCTACCGTGCGTCCTTTAGCATCAGTCAAACGACCATCTTCTAAAATTTGCAGCAGCATATTGAATACATCGGGGTGTGCTTTTTCGATTTCGTCAAACAGCACCACAGTGTAAGGACGACGACGTACAGCTTCTGTTAACTGACCACCTTCGTTATAACCAACGTAACCTGGAGGTGAACCAATCAATTTACTGACGGTGTGACGCTCCATGTACTCGGACATATCTAAGCGAATCATTGCTTCTTCTGAACCGAAGAAGTAAGAAGCCAAGGATTTAGCTAACTCAGTTTTACCTACCCCAGTCGGACCAGAGAATACAAAACTCGCAATGGGGCGGTTAGGATTCTTCAAGCCCACACGAGCGCGACGAATCGCACGGGAAACCGCTTTCACAGCATCATCTTGACCGATGAGGCGCTGATGTAAGGTGTCTTCCATGTGCAGCAACTTCTCAGATTCAGACTCAGTGAGTTTATTCACTGGTACACCAGTCCAAGAAGCAACGATATGGGCGATGTCTTCTTCTGTCACTACAGGTTCAACACCATCACCACCGGCTGCATTGGTTTTGTTTTGAGCAATGGAGCGAATTTCCGCTTTAATTTCCATTTCTCTGTCGCGCAGTTCTCCAGCACGGTCAAAGTCTTGAGAACGAACAGCATCATCTTTTTCTTTTAAGATTTGCCGCAGTTCCTTGTCTAATTCCTTCGCTGCTGGGGGTAGCTGGGAATTAATCAAACGGACGCGAGAACCAGCTTCATCAATTAAGTCAATGGCTTTATCTGGAAGGTAGCGATCGCTAATATATCTATCAGACAACTTCGCCGCTGCCACTAAAGCCTCATCGGAGATTTTTAACTTGTGGTGCGCTTCATAGCGATCGCGCAAACCATATAAAATTTCTATTGTTTCATCAACGGTCGGTTCACCAACCATCACAGGCTGAAAACGTCTTTCCAACGCTGCATCCCGTTCAATGTGCTTGCGGTACTCATCCAAAGTAGTTGCGCCGATACACTGCAACTCACCCCGTGCCAAAGCTGGCTTGAGGATATTCGCTGCATCAATCGCCCCTTCAGCAGCACCAGCACCGATTAAAGTATGAACCTCGTCAATTACCAGGATGACATTACCCGCTTGACGGATCTCATCCATGATTTTCTTTAGACGTTCTTCAAATTCACCCCGGTACTTAGTTCCTGCAACCAGTAAACCAATATCCAGAGTTACCACCCGTTTATCTTCCAGAATATCCGGGATATCTTTGTTAGCGATGCGACTGGCTAAACCTTCAGCAATGGCTGTTTTACCCACCCCAGGTTCACCAATCAGCACTGGATTATTTTTAGTCCGGCGACCCAAAATTTGAATCACACGCTCGATTTCCTTGGCGCGTCCCACCACAGGATCGAGTTTGTTATCCACAGCCATTTGGGTCAAATTCGAGCCAAATTCATCCAAAGTAGGGGTTTTTGTGCGACCCGAAGAACCGCCAGGAGTCACTTCCGCAGTTTCTCCCAACATCCTAATCACTTGGGTTCTCACCTTAGACAAATCTACACCCAGGTTTTCTAGCACCCTGGCTGCTACGCCTTCCCCTTCACGGATGAGACCCAACAGCAGATGCTCGGTGCCAATGTAGTTATGCCCTAGTTGGCGTGCTTCTTCCAAGGATAGTTCTAAAACCCGCTTTGCCCGTGGCGTAAACGGAATTTCCACAGCCACAAAGCCGGAACCCCGACCTATGATTTTTTCAACTTCAATCCGGGCATCTTTAAGATTGACACCCATTGACTTTAGCACCTTGGCTGCCACCCCCGTGCCTTCCCCGATCAGACCCAGGAGGATCTGCTCAGTTCCCACAAAGTTGTGACCTAAACGGCGGGCCTCTTCTTGGGCCAGCATGATTACCTTAATGGCTTTTTCTGTGAAGCGTTCAAACATGGCATTTTTCCCATCACCTGCGTCGTGCCGGTATGCTGATTTTAGCACAGGCTAAAATTTTGGATATCTCTATCAAAAAAATAGATACCCCCCAGCCATCACACAAGTTGATGGGTTCATTCATTAATTTTTATTACTTTTTCTATCGCTAGTCTGGTGAGGAGATTGAATTTACTAGCCTTCCTGGAAATTACGACTAACAAGACACTACTAATTTTTAGATTTTGTTAATCTATTCCCAAACAAACTTAATTATCATATACAATGGTACATTGTCAATACAAAAGTTTTTAATATAATAAATTTTTATTAAATAAAAATATTTATTTTGAAATATTGATAAATTGGGCATTGGGAGAGGCAGGAGGCAGAAGGTAAATATTTCTCCCTATTTCCTATCCCCTTCTTACTGTCCCCAGTCACCTATTCAGTTAAACTCCAAGAAGATTTGGCTAGGCGATCGCTAATCATCACTTCCCAATCATCCAAATTTTTGAGAAAACTGGGCTGTTGTAGGTTAGAAGTCCACAAAATTAAAGCATCTTCATTATTATCTTGGTAATAGCGTGGTCTTTTACCAGCAGTCTTAAAGCCAAATTTTTCATAAAGCGAAATTGCCTTTTCGTTAGAAACCCGAACTTCCAACGTTGCCCTTTCTAAACCGCGATCGCTTGCTGTTTTCAGTAGAGCATACAACAAAGCCTGTCCTAAACCTTGACCCTGATATTCAGGATGAACCGCCAAAATTGTAATATGCGCTTCTTCTAAAATTGACCAAAAACAACCCATTCCCAACAAACCACAACTAGAAAATGGGGCAAATAAACCTAAAAAATGACTATTAGGACTTTCCAGTTCTCGACGGTAGCCCTCCATAGTCCACAACCCATCAAAACAGGCTTTATCAAGTTCTAGTAGTTCACTTAAATTCTCTGAAGTTAAGGATTGAATTTTTAAATCTAATAGTTTCACGATGAAGGGAACAGGGAACAGGGAACAGGGAACAGGGAACAGGGGAAGCAGGGGAAGCAGGGGAAGCAGGGGAAGCAGGGGAAGCAGGGGAAGCAGGGGAAGCAGGGGAAGGAGGGGAAGAAGCAGGGGGAAATTATTTTTATTTTCCCAGTCACCAGTCACCAGTCACCAGTCACCAGTCACCAGTCACCAGTCACCAGTCACCAGTCACCAGTCACCAATCACCAATAAAGCAGTAAACTGAAAATCGGGATATTAACTCACGCTCGTAATTTTAACAAGGACAAATTCTAATTTAGTTATGGTATCGACTCACCCCGTCAAGGTTCAACCTTCTGGCAATCAATATCTATCTCCCAGCCAAGATAGTACAAATATTTCTCCTAATCAACAACTCCTACCCTTGACTGCTAGAGTTAATCGTGATGATTTTCTAGAAATCGGTGGGTGTGATGTCACAAAGCTAGTTCAGCAGTTTGGTTCACCTTTATATATTTTGGATGAAACAACCTTGCGGACAGCTTGCCAACAATACCGGGATACCTTTAAAAAATACTACAAAGGTGAATCTCAAGTATTGTACGCCTCTAAAGCATGGAATTGTTTAGCAGTTTGCGCCATTGTCGCTTCAGAAGGTTTAGGAATAGATGTAGTATCTGGTGGTGAACTTTACACAGCTTTAGAAGCTGGTGTGAGTCCAGAGAAAATCTACCTCCACGGAAATAATAAATCCCGTGATGAGCTAACTTTAGCCATTGAATCAGGTTGTACCATTGTTGTTGATAACTGGTATGAATTACATACTTTGGTAGAACTAGCAACCACAAATACAAATATCCGTATTATGTTACGGTTAACTCCGGGGATTGAATGTCATACCCATGAGTATATTCGCACCGGACACTTAGATAGTAAATTTGGGTTTGATCCTAATGATTTAGAAGAGGTATTTGCCTTTGTGAGCAAACAACACGCTTTAAACTGTGTGGGTGTACACGCTCATATTGGTTCGCAAATTTTTGAACGTCAACCCCATAGAGATTTGGCTGCTGTAATGGTACAGTGGTTGCGAGATGCAGCAAAATATAATTTAGAATTGACAGAGTTAAATGTCGGTGGTGGTTTAGGGATTAAGTACACCGAATCAGACGATCCCCCAAGCATTGAAGAATGGTCAAAGGCGATTTGTGAAGTAGTGCAAGAAGCTTGCGCTGCTGAAAACTTGCCCCTCCCCAAACTCCTGTGTGAACCAGGGCGATCGCTCATTGCCACAGCTTGCGTTACTGCCTACACTATTGGATCAGCTAAAACAATTCCTGATATTCGTACTTATGTGACAATTGATGGCGGAATGTCAGATAATCCCCGCCCCATCACCTATCAATCAGTTTATCGGACTGTTGTTGCTAACAAAATGTCCGCTCCTTTAACAGAAACAGTCACAGTAGCAGGTAAACACTGCGAATCAGGAGATATTCTGATTAAAAACGCCCCACTTCCCAAAACTGAACCAGGCGACGTTCTCGTAGTTATGGCAACTGGAGCATACAATTACAGTATGGCATCTAACTATAATCGTCTACCCCGATCAGCTGCTGTGTTAGTAGCTAACGGTGAAGCAAATTTAATTTTGCAAAGGGAAACCTATCAAGACATCATTCGCCAAGATTGCCTACCTGAAAAATTGAAATAGTTATTTTTTCTTGGTCATTGGTCATTAGCTAAGAATCATGACTAATGACTAATGACTAATGACTAATGACTAATGACTAATGACTAATGACTAATGACTAATGACTATTAGAATCCAGATGTCATGAGAGATTGGTGGAAGCAATGGCTGACGACAAACCTGGGATGGTCACAGTCCTTGCTGCTTGGGACTCTGGATATTCTTTTAGTGCTGGCGTTGACATACATGATCCTGGTGATTATTAGTGAACGCCGGATACTATGGATGGTGCGAGGATTTATAATCTTGATGCTGGCCTCAGCATTGAGTGGGAATTTGGGACTACCTTTGCTCAATTTCGTTTTGGAAAAGTTGGTAATTGGTTGTGCTGTAGCTATGGCCGTAGCACTCCAGTCAGAGTTTCGCCGATTTTTGGAACAATTGGGACGGGGTGAGTTTCGGCAATTGTTTCAACCTAACCGCTTGACAGTGCCTAAATCTGATAGCGTGATTGATGAAATTGTCGATGCTGTGAAAGAACTGTCAAAAAATCGGATTGGTGCTTTGCTGATTTTGGAAACTACCGGACCAATGGATGAGCGAGATTTTTCTGTACCTGGTGTAAAGTTAAATGCAGAGGTGTCTAAGGAACTGATACAGACAATTTTTCAGCCCAAAACTTTATTGCATGATGGGGCAACTTTGATCCGTGGTTCGCGGATTGTATCATCCGGTATAATTTTACCACTTTCAGGACGCACAGCCTCACGCCAGTTGGGTACACGCCATCGGGCAGCAATGGGAATTACCGAGCGTGTCGAAAATTGCATTTGTGTCGTTGTATCAGAAGAAACGGGTTCTATTTCCTTAGCTGAAAGGGGAACTTTATATAGACCACTGACGATTAGAAAGTTAAAAGAGTCTTTAGAGGAACGATTTTCGCCAACTGTAGACCGAGAAGCTGTAGCACCTGGTCTTTTCAGTTTAGGTCGTCAACTAGGTGGTCAAACATTAGCACTGGTTTCACGTTTACTTAGATTACCATCGACTGCTTCTCGCCAAAAAAATAAGACCGAAAAATGACTACACAACATACTGAACTGCAATATTTGCCTTCTGATTTAAAACGAGAATTACTCCCCCAGCACGTTGCGGTGATTATGGATGGCAATGGTCGATGGGCTAAACGTCAAGGTCTACCTCGAATTATGGGGCATAAGCGGGGAGTTGATGCCCTCAAGGATTTGTTACGCTGTTGTAAAGATTGGGGTATTAAAGCTCTCACTGCTTACGCTTTTTCTACGGAAAACTGGAAAAGACCACAGGAAGAAGTGGAGTTTTTAATGAGTCTTTTCCAAAGGGTTCTGCGTCAAGAACTGCGGGAAATGGTAGAAGAAAATGTGCAGATTCAGTTTGTGGGTAATTTACAAGCTTTACCAAAATCGCTACAAGAAGAAATTTCTCGCTCTATGGCAGAAACTAAGGATAATCAAAGTATTAAGTTTACAGTAGCTACTAATTATGGCGGTAGACAGGAAATTTTACAAGCTTGTCGAGCGATCGCCCAAAAAGTAGAGGAAGGTTTATTAAAACCAGATGAAATTTCTGAACAGTTATTTGAAAGTCATTTATATACAGCTGGTATCGCTGATCCAGATTTGCTAATCCGCACCAGTGGAGAAATGCGTTTATCTAATTTCTTACTTTGGCAAATGGCCTATGGTGAAATTTATATTACTGATACTCTCTGGCCAGATTTTGATAGAAAGGAATTTCACCGCGCTTTATGTGCTTATCAACAACGAGAACGGCGGTTTGGGAAGGTTTAGGAAGTAATGCTATATTCAATAGTAAGATTTGGGAGAAAAATTAAATATGACACTATCCCTCTATGATCAAGATATTTTACTCTGGGTTGAAGATACTGTTGCGAAGCTCAAAGCACGGGATTTTGAAACCTTGGATATTGAAAATCTGATTGAGGAAGTAGAGGCTTTGGGAACTTCGCAAAAAAGAGAACTATTGAGTCGTTTAATTGTATTACTAGAACATTTACTCAAGCGATTATATGTTGACTTAACCTACGATTATAATGGGTGGGAACGCACAATTCGGACTCAACGAACTGAACTTGATGTATTAATTACCCAAGTACCCAGTCTCAAGTCTCTATGGGATACGAGTTTTCAGGAAGCTTGGCGACGAAGTTTAACTAATGTCAGGAGTGAGTATAAATCAGTCAATTTTCCTTCGGAATGGCCGTATTCATCGGAGTTAGAAATACTCCTAAATTCTAACTTTTGGGAGAATAACTAGGGCTTGCTGTTCGCGTAGCGTGCTGTTAGGCATAAAAGTCCTTTCGTTAGGGCTAGGAGTCAGGAGTCAGGAGGAGAATTAAAGACATTTTTTCATTTCTGTCCGCCCAGAAAAGTGCAAGGCTTTTGAAAGGTATACCAGAAAAACTGTGCATTTCGGGGATCGGAAATCAAAAAATTTGGGGATAACAGATAGCCCAAACTCTTGCCTTTTGCCTTCTTTGTATAAGTACCCAGGCAAAATTAATTGCACATAGTTATTGAAGAAAAAATCTCTGTAAACCTTACCTGTTCCCTTGCTTCGGCTACGCTCAGCACAAGGTTCCCTGTTCCCTGTTCCCTCTCCTAACTATGAAATTTATTTTGCACGACTACTTAGGATGTAAAAACGATGCTGGAATTGGATTTATGGGCCAGAAAAAACAGCTGCTTGAATATCTTCCCGACTGAGAGAATATTTAAAGGAACGTTGGATATCTTGACCATTTTCTCCAGCGTTAATATATCTCACGGTGATTTGTTCAATATCTAACCATAGATCCGCTTGCCAAGTTGGTTTTTGCACGCGCCAACAATGTAACTCGGTGTCATCTTGTTGACAACCTTGCTCTTTTAGCCATTTTTCAATTTGTGGGAGGGGATGGTTATACAGTGGTGTGTTGGCGGGAAGCATAAGCAATTAAAAAAAATTAAAAATTAAAAATTAAAAATTAAAAAAATTCGGCTGGTTGAGGGTTGTGATTTTGGAACATGGAAACTAGATGTTGAGTGGTTGGGGTGGGTTGGGTAAGTTGGGTTTGTAAGGGTTCACCACGCAAAGCAGCAATGGCGATCGCCAATACTAAACAACCAACAAAGGTTAATCCTAAAACAAATAATACAAAGATTTCACCCGATGATAAAGGGCGATCGCTTGCATCCAAGTACATTGATTTAGAATAATCATGGGGTTTATGGGTTGGATGGTTTAAATCTGTTGGTATTTGAATTACCCCAAATCGAGAATAACCAATCTTTAAATCATAACTTAAACGGCGCTCTGGATGACTGAGAGTAGCGTAAGCTTCGTTAATTTCCTGAAATTTGGCAGTAGCAACATGATCAGGTAATTCTGTTGTATCTGGATGATACTGTTTACTTAGTTCCCGATAAGCGCGACGTATATCTATGACTGACGCTGAGGGATGCAGTCCCAAGAGGGTGTAATATGTTGTAGTGTTACTGCTTTGTGCCTGTGTCCCAGTTTGACTCACGGTTTTGATTCACTTTGATCACATCTGTTCTTATATTTTAAATTATGACTACTTTTCCCGTCCTAGTGAGGTGCGGGAATTTAGCATTAAACGCAGATAAACGCAGATAAAGTTTTTCTGATGATGAGAAAACTGTTAATTAACCCTATCACAAATCTGCTATTAATCTGGCTTTTCTCAAGAAAAATTGCAGTACGCTTTCTTCGCGGGAAATTATATCTACTCTTCCTTCCATTCCTAGTTGAATGTGACACAAATTTTTCCCTGTACCTAAAACTAGGTTTTGTGGTTCAATTGTCACTTCATAAATTGTACCTGGTACTGTAGCTCTGGGACTGGTGTTATTAGTATTTGATTCTTCTGTTGATTTTTTTGGCGGTGCAATGGCATCTGGTGAAATTGCTTCGACTTTACCATTAAGTGTACCATAATCCGGGTAAGGACAAGCGGTAACTCGCATTTGCACGGGTTGACCAATTTTGAGCTTATTTTTATCTTCTGATGCTACTGCTGCTTTGATGATCTGTTTCGCATCACTGGGGACTATTTGTAATATTTCTTCCCCAGTTCGCACGGTTTGTCCAGGGTTACGCAGGTTTATTTGCGTAATTATACCATCTGCTGTTGCGGTAATAGTGGTCTAATTTAGTTCTATGTCTACTTGTTTGAGTTCTCTAAGATCACGTTCTAGCTGTTTTTCAATTTCTACTTTCTGTTTAATTGTCATTTGACGTTCTTTTTCTAATGCTGCTTTGTTACTTTCTCCTGCTGCTTTTTCTTGGGCTATACGCTCAATGGCGATTTTTACTTCTGCATGACTGGGGTTAATTGCTGCTTTCGCACGCTGTTTTCTGGTGATAGCAACATATACAGCTTTTTCTAGTTTGGTAATTGTTTGTTTTTGGGCTTCAATTACTGATTTTTGGGCTTTTACTGCTTGTTCTTGCTGTTTAGTCGCTAGTTGTGCTTCTTCTACTTGATTTTTCGATAATGCTCCTGCTTGCGCTACGCTTGCATATCTTTCTTGCTTGGTTTTCGCTGTAGTTAAAACTGCTTCTGCTGATTGTAAATTTGCTTGTTCTATTTTTAATCTAGCTATTCCTATTTTTAATTCTTCTTGAGCAATTTGGACATTAGCTTGAGCTTCTTGGAGTTCAGAGAAGGTGGTAATTTTTTTATCCTGATATTGACGGAGGCGATCGCTCAATTCAGCTTCAGCACCATTAATAATTCGATTAATTTTATCAAGTTCGGGGTTAATTTGCAAGTTTAAATTTTGAATTTGAGCATTAATTTGTACAAGTTGTAAATTCGCTTGTTGAATATTAGTTTGTAATTGACTTTTTTTAGTTTGTAAACGGGAATCATCAATAATAGCTATTGCATCTCCAGTTTTCACAACTTGGTTTTCTTTGACATAAATTTGCCTAATTTGACCTTCGGTGGCCGCTTGCACAATTCGCAATTCTCCTGATGGACGAACCACTCCTTGTCCTTTAACTGTGACTTTATATTTTGTCAGTGCAGATACGGGAATTGCTAATATTAAAACACAGAGAATAAACAGTCCACCATAGGTAGTCCAATGACTAATAGGTGATAGAAATTCATCGGTTTAAATGGCGTTTAATGAGTCAGAGTCTTTAGCCATAATTATAGTTATCAGTAATCAGTAATCAGCTTTCAGCTTTCAGTAATCAATTATGAGTTAATCAAATAAACATCGAGAATTAATAATTATTTGGCAACAAAATTACACCCCAGAAAACTATATTTCATACATTTATTCATCTGTTATTTTTTGGCTAAAGTTTGAAAATGAAGAGTCATAAAATACGCAAATGTAAAAATTAATTTAAAAAATAATCTAAAACTTAATGTAGAAATTAATTTATCTCAAAATAACATCATCTAAAAAATCTAAATGTTCACCAGCAACTTTAGATAACTCTCCTGGTGTACCTTGAATTTTTAAACGTCCTTTTTCTAAAAAAACAATCCAATCTGCACGACGAATGACTCGCGGACGGTGACTAATTAAAATAGTAGTTTTACCATGACGATACTCTAAAAGTTGGTCTAATATTTGTGCTTCACTCACTGGATCAAGGGCGCTAGTAGATTCATCTAAAATCAAGATTGGTGGATCAGTCACTATCGCTCTAGCTATCGCTAATCTTTGCTTTTGTCCTCCAGAAATATTAGCACCAAATTCTCCTAAAACAGTTTGATATTTATCTGGTAATTCGCTGATAAAATCGTCAGCGCCCGTAATATGACAAGCTTTGACAACTTCCTCAAAACTAATATGAGCATAACTAAATAAGAAATTATCTAAAATAGAACGACTCCAAAAATGGGGTTCTTGGGGAATTAAAACTACCTGATTTCGTAAACATTCTAAAGCTAAATCTTGTTGATTATAACAACCATAACGAATATTGCCTGATTGAATTTTATATAATCCTGTAATCAATTTAGCTAAGGTACTTTTACCACATCCAGATTTACCAATTAAAGCAATTACTTTTCCACCGGGAATAATTACCGAAAAATCTTGCAATAAATCAACTCTCCCAGTGTGATGAAAATTAACTTCTGTGCAAGTAATATCTGTATGAGCAGGAATTTCTACCCATTGCTTTTTCACATCATTTTCATCTTCTGGGGTAGCTTCAATAACTTCTGTCAGACGTTGAATAACTATTTGAGAAGTGATAAATTCATCTATTAAGTCAATCCCAGAACTTAAAAAGCCTAGAAAATTGCCACTCATGCTATTATAAGCAATCAATTGTCCAATGGTTAAATGACGATTAATGACTAAATAACTACCAATCCAAAAAATACCAATATTAATAAATGTAGAAAGAATATTTGTGATTGTACTGCTATAAAGTCCTAATTGCATGGTACTCCAACCCAAGTTAGCAAGACGACCAAAATTACCTTGATATTCTTCCCACGCTTGGGGTGTAGCTTGGGTGGTTTTTAAAACTTGTACTCCTCTAAATGTTTCTACTAAAAAACCTTGGTTTTCTGTACCAGAATCATATTGCGAGTTTTTCGGCGGATTGCTGGTAAGAATAATAAGTTAACTCCGGTAATAATTATAAATGCAAATATGGAGGCTATAGTTAATTCCCAACTGTAAAAAAGCATAAAACCCAAGGAAACTATAGCAATAAAAAATTGACTAGGTAATCCTAAGACAATTTGAGAAACTAAATTATTTACAGCGTGAACATCTGCAATGCGACTGACTACTTCTCCACTACGTCTTCCTTCAAAATAAGCTAGGGGTAAATGTAAAAGTTTGCGTCCATATTCTAGGATTAATCCTAATTGTAATTTTTGTCCAAAATGACCAATCAAATGAGATTGTACTAAACTAATGGCACTTTTAATTAAGTTGAGGGTAATTACACCGATAGCGACGGTAGTTAATAGTTGGGTATCTCCCCGCACGAGAACATCATCGGTGAGTAACTGCATCATAAAGGGTGAAGGTAAACCTCTCAAGAGTCATTTTGAGACTACATTGAATCAGGAAGTTAGCACCAAAATTTCTCATGTACAGTTAAGTCTAGACTTGGGTAAGTTTAACAGAACAGATCGGTAACAGACAAACAGACTTTCAATTCTGTCACCTGTCATTGGTTGAGAAAAAAAACTTAACATCTGATAAAATACTAAATAAAGGACTTAATTAAATGCGATGGAAACTAGAATTAATCTGCAAAATATCCAAACTCTTACGGATTTTAAACGTAACGCTAAAGACTACGTAGAAAGAATCAAGTCTACAAAATCCCCTCTGGTACTAACTGTAAATGGCAAAGCTGAGGTTGTAGTACAGGAAGCACAAGCATTTCAACAGATGTTAGATAAACTACATATCCTTGAGGAAGAACTGCAAAAACTCAAATTAGCAGCTTTACGCAATGAAATTAACATTGGTATTCAGCAACTAGAAAAGGGTGAGTACACTGAATACGATGAAGAGTCGCTAACTACTTTTTTTGCAGATATTAAAGCTAGAGTTCAGAAAAATGCGGATAAAAGTGATTTTGTATGAGTCAATTTCGCATTTCTACCCAAGCAGCAAAAGATATAGAAAATATATGGAAGTATGTGGCGCAAAATAACCCCAAAGCTGCTGATAAAATGTTTGATACATTGCGAACCACTTTTCCTAAATTAGCCAAATTTCCGCAAATGGGTAAAGAACGTCCTGAACTAGCTGCTTATTTGCGAAGTTTCCCTGTAAAAAGTTACCTAATTTTTTACCGTCCTATGGATGAAGGTATTGAAATTGTGAGGATTTTACATGGTTCGCAAGATATAGAAGGGATTTTTCATAATTTAGAAAATACAGACGATGAACAATAAAATGTTGTTCATTTACGCACAAATCTCTTTCATCCTGTTCATCCTTCAATCCTGGATATCCTGATTTAGACTATTAAATCAAATCCGCACGGGGTTTAAAGCTTTCAATTTCCCGCAATTTTTCATACAGTTCCCTTTCTTCTGGTGTAATATTTTTGGGGGTCACAATTTGAATTTCTACTAATTGATCACCTCTTTTCCCACCTTCTACGGGATAACCTTTATTAGCTAATCTAAATCTTTGACCGGATCTGACTGCGGGGGGAATGGTCATTTTCACAGGACCATCTAAAGTGGGTGCTTCCACCTGTCCACCTAAAACCGCTTCACTGGGAGTTACAGGAATTTGACAGAAAATATTTGCACCTTCTAGTTTAAACAATGGATGGGTTTCAACAGTAATTTTTAAGTATAAATCACCGCCGCCGATCCCTTGATTTCGCAAGCGGATAGTTTGACCCGTAACCATAGCAGGTGGCATAGTTACTTCGAGCGATCGCCCATCTTCTAAACGTATTCTTTCATTACCACCTTGATAAGCTTTTTCTAGAGGTAAAGTTAACCTCGCTTCAATATCTCTGCGAGTAGTACGGGGTGGTGTGTTAACTGTATAAGCAACTTTGGTTCTGGGAGTGCGAAACGGGTCGCTAGTAGTTGTACTATCAGTATTAGTTCTGGTATCTTTGCGACTGCTAACACCTATGACTGTATTAATAAAACTTTCAAAATCAGGAAACTCGCTGGGATCTACCTCTTGACTAGTACGGGTGTTGGTGCGACTATCTCCCCAACCCTTTGGTTTTGGTGACTGTTTGCTACCAGCAAAGCCTTTTTGTTTCCAGTAGCGGCTAAATTGATCATATTGCGATCGCCTACTCGGATCGGACAAAATTTCATAAGCCTCACCAATAGTCTTAAATTTTTCTTCTGCTTCCTTGTCACCAGGATTAAGATCAGGGTGATATTGCCTTGCTAACCTGCGATAAACCTTTTTAATTTCTTCGCTAGAGGCTTCTTTTGTGACTCCCAAAATCTCGTAATAATCGCGGAAATTTTGCAAGTTTTGCATAGTCAGTTATCAGTTATTAGTTATCAGTGGGAACAGGGAACAGGGAATAGGGAACAGGGAACAGGGAATAGGGAATAGGGAACAGGGAACAGGGAACAGGGAATAGGAAGAGACAAAAGTTACAATTTTCATTTCTCCTGCCTTCTGACTTCTGCCTTCTGCCTCCTGACTCCTGAATCTAAAATTTACAGCCAATCATCGTCATCATCCCAATTATCCTGGTAGCTGGGACGACTGGGACGGGGGGGAGGACTGTTATCATAAGAGGAAGAACGATTTTCTCGACCATAGTCTCTTCCATATTCCCTGCCATTGCCTCTACCATTGCCTCTACCATAGTCTCTGTTATAAGAATCCCGTTCTCGATAGGTTTCTCTGGGAGAATAATCCCGTTCCCGTTCTTTATCACCTGTGAAGATTTCCCGAATCGCACCAAATAAATCTTCGTCTTCATCTTCAGCATAATACTCACGGACTTCTCGATTTAGCTCATAGAGAGCATCTTGCAAGTCTGAGTAAGCCTGATCAATGCCCCGATCATCATCATCTTTTAAACTTTCTCGCAGTTCCCGGCAAATATTGTCAATGCGTTGACGACGGTTGCGAGCAAACTGCATCCCCATTTCTAAGGCTACTTCCCGCAGTTGTCTTTCTGCTTGTAAAATCAAAGCTTCGGAACGAGTCCGTTTTTCTACTCTTTCTTTCCGTTCCCGGTCAATATCAGCATATTTCTGAGCATCTTGAATCATTCTGTTAATTTCTGATTCACTCAAAGTAGAAGCACCTTGAATAGTAATACTCTGTTCTCGTCCAGTTGTCCGATCTAATGCCATTACCTGTAAAATACCGTTGGCATCTATATCAAAAGCTACTTGAATTTGCGGTATACCTCTAGGTGCTGGGGGAATACCATACAGTTTGAAACGTCCCAAGGATTTGTTATCTGCTGCCATTTCCCTTTCCCCTTGGACTACGTGAATTTCTACACTGTTTTGGTTATTTTCCGATGTAGAAAAAATATCAGATCGTCTGACGGGGATGGTGGTATTGCGGGGAATGAGTTTTTTCATCACACCACCTATGGTTTCTAAACCCAAGGATAAGGGTGTGACATCTAATAACAGGACATCCTTTGTTTCTCCTGCCAGAATACCTGCTTGAATAGCTGCACCTACGGCTACCACTTCATCAGGGTTGACGTTTTCGCTGGCTTCAATGCCAATTAAATCCTGTACTAGCTGTTTCACCATTGGCATTCTGGTTGAACCACCTACTAATACAACTTCTTCAATATCTACAGGTGATAGTCCGGCATCTTTTAACGCCCGTTTGACTGGGTTACGAATACGACTGATTAAGTCAGCACATAAACCTTCAAACTGGGAACGGGTGAGGCGAGTTTCTAAATGTTTGGGTCCGTCCTCGGTAGCGGTGATAAAGGGTAGGTTAATATCGGTAACGCTGACGGCAGAAAGTTCAATTTTGGCTTTTTCTGCGGCTTCCATTAACCGTTGTAAAGCTTGGCGATCGCGTCTTAAATCTACTCCTTCTGCTTCTAAAAACTGCTCCGCTAACCAATCAACTATTTTTTTGTCAAAATCATTACCACCTAACTGAGTATCTCCACTGGTGGCTTTAACTTCAAAAACGCCGTCACCTACTTCTAGAATGGAAACATCAAAAGTACCACCACCCAAGTCAAAAACCAGGATGGTTTCTACTTCACCTCTTTCTAATCCGTAGGCTAGGGAAGCGGCGGTAGGTTCATTAAGAATACGTAGCACTTCTAAACCTGCGATTCTGCCAGCATCGCGGGTAGCTTGACGTTGAGAATCATTAAAATAAGCAGGTACTGTAATTACAGCCCCTGTAACAGGTTCACCCAAATAACGACTAGCGTCAGCCGCCAATTTCTTCAGCACCATTGCTGAAATTTCTTCCGGGGCAAATTCTTTATTTAATCGCGGACAGGCAACTTTAATACTGCCCATTTCATCCTTACGAATGGTGTAGGGTACGCGCTTGGAATCCGGATTAAGTTCAGCATACCTGCGCCCAAGGAAGCGTTTAACTGCAAAAAAAGTATTTTGGGGATTCAGCACAGTTTGCCGTCTGGCCATTTGCCCTACCACCCTTTCGCCTTCCTTGCTGAAGCCGACAACAGAAGGGGTGGTTCGCATACCTTCAGCATTGGCAATCACCACCGGCTTGCCACCCTCCATCACGGCGACTACTGAGTTGGTTGTACCCAAGTCGATGCCGACTACCTTGCCCATGCGTTACTCTTCTCCTGCTGCGTGTTTGACTACATCTATATATTATGATTGGGAGGCATATTTTCCGCTTGCAACCAGATGTTAAAAACCGCCCAATGGTATAATTATCATCATTAATTCCATAAATTCAATAATTTAGATAATTTAGAGAAATTGTAGCTTAAACTGTCACTTGCCAAACATAGGATAGCATTTGCAGAAAGGGAACAGGGAACAGGGAACAGGGAAAAGAAGGCAAAAGGCAAAAGGCAAAAGGCACTCATACAAAATTAATAATTTTCTTTCCCAATCACCAATCACCAGTCACCAGTCACCAATCACCATCTTGACTTTAAAACAAAGATTGCAAAATCATCTCCAAGAAATTGCACGGGAACGCGATCCTTATATGGCCAGTGCGGGACATTTCTTTGTTCAAGAATACATCCGCAACGAATTAGGACAATGGGGAAGTGTGGAAATCCACACCTTTAAAGTGGGGAGTAAAAGTTGTAATAACCTGATTTTAAATTTACCTGCTCAAGAGAAAAGACAAAAGCTTGATTTTCCTCCGATTTTGGTGGGCGCTCATTATGATGGTGTACCTGGTACTGTAGCCGCTGATGATAATGCTACTGGGGTGGCAGTTTTGTTAGAATTTGCCAGAATTTTTACCCAAGCACCTGCTAGATATCCTTTGCGCTTGGTTGCTTTTGATATGGAAGAATATGGTTTGTTAGGTAGTGCTGACTATGCAGCTTTATTACACCAACAAAAGCAACGTCTACGTTTAATGATTTCTTTAGAAATGTTAGGATATCGGGATTGCAGACCTGGTTCGCAAAGATATCCAGCTTTTTTAGATAGATTGTACCCCAATACTGGAGATTTTATTGGTTTAATTGGCAATTTACGGACTTTAGGAGATTTAGTCAATATCCGTAGTGCTATTAGTAAATCGGGTTTACCTTGTCAGTTACTACCAGTACCAAATCGGGGTTTATTAGTTCCCCAAACTCGACTAAGTGATCATGCACCTTTTTGGGATCAAGGTTATCCAGCAATTATGGTGACAGATACGGCATTTATGCGAAATCCTAATTATCACAAACCGAGTGATACTATTGCTAGTTTGGATTTAGATTTTCTTGTTGGTGTTTGTGAAGGTTTGGAAAGCGGTATTAGGTGTTTGTAAATTTGAATAAAAGTTTAAACAGAAAAATAGCCGATTTCTTTTGGAAAATTTACAGCCAAAGCCTGGTATATTATTAGATCCTTTTTCAGGAAGGCGATCTGGTTTATAGTGAAAAATAGGGAACATCCCAATTTTTAGAAAATAACCCCAGCAACACCAAAAACTCTATTTTTCTCTCTTCCCTTCGTGTCCTTTTTGTCCTACCTTGCGGGAACACTTCAGTTAACGTGGTTAGTTCATTTCACGTCTTTAAATCAAGCAAAAAATAAACTTATATATTTGGGATACTCCTGAAAAATATCCCCGAATTCTTCACAAAATTGAACTTTATTAACGTGATTGAAAGGCTAATTCTGCATCACCTAACCACAATTTCAAATTATTACCTTTTACTTCTGTCTTTTACTTACGCCTACAGAATGAATTAGAGTTTTCGAGTTATTCTTAATAATTGATGAAAAAACGTACTTCTGTAAATTATGGCTGAACTACCCAAAACCCTAGAAGATGCGATCGCTCAATCTCGTGAAGCGGTAAAATCGGCTTTAGCTGATGGTATCACTCGCATTCAAGTTGAGTTACTGTTCCCAGAACTCAAATTTATGCCAGTTGCAGAACAATTTCTCCCTGTATTCGCTGAATATGAATCTGGTCTTAAAGTCTTCTTTGCAGATGCTGGTGCAGCCGCTTTAGCCTGTCGAGACTGGGCAGATGTACCATTTAAAATTTTAGATATCGGTACAGGAAGAACTGCTTCCTTAGAAGCAAAAATTCAGCCAGAGGATGAAATTTTCCTGTTTATCGCCCCTACTTCCGTAGAAGTACCCCAACTAGAAAAACTTTGTGAATTAATTGGTGAACGCCCCTTTGTCATGTTAAACCCCCGTCTGGAAGACTCCGGTACAGTGGGTATAGGTTATGCAGCGCGAGAAACCCGCAAACGTTTCATTAGTACCATTGAATCTTGCTATTATCTGCGTCCTGTCGATGATGAAAGCGCCCTTATGCGCTGCTATCCTGGAGATTGGGAAGTGTGGTTAGAAACCGCAGGCGAATATCAAAAAATAGCTGAATTACCTAAAAAACCATCAGGTGATGAAATAGACATGATCCTGATGAAAGAACAACCACAAACCACTGACGGAACACCCGCGAAAAAACCCAGTGTGTTTAAGAGTTTGCAGCGGTTTATCAAGGCGTTGAGTAGTTAGGTTTCCGCCAATTTACAACTTAATGTAGAGATGTGGTATTCACAGATGTTGTATACAGCCTCTCTACACAGGTTATTGGTTTATAAATATAAAATCAGCATAGTAAATTAGCATAGTAAATAATATTATGTCTGCCCAATCACTTACCATGTAGGTGTTCCATTACCAATTACCAATTAACAATTGCCAATTACCAATTACCAATTACCAATTACCAGCCTCCACAGATATGATAAGTGTTCAACCGGACATTATATAACTATTTACAGGGCAAAAATATGATATAAAGCTACCAAAAAACAATTAAAAAACCATTGACAAATTATCAAAATTATTCTAATCTTTATCTTATAATTGAAATCTGTTCGCCCATATATAACCCTTTTTGATTACTGCTGATAAATAAATAAGTGATAACTAATAACTAATTAAATATTGGGGCTGAATTTGGAAAAAATGCTATCTTCCCCTCAGCCATGCAAATTTGCCAAAATCCCAATTGTTCCAACCCCTTCAACCCCAACTACAGTAAGTTTTGCATCGTTTGTGGACATGATAAATTTGGTGAAATCCTCAGAAACCGTTACCGTGTTTTGCGGTTATTAGGTGAAGGTGGGTTTAGCAAAACTTACGCAGCAGAAGATGTAGACAGACTAGACGCACCTTGCGTTATTAAGCAATTTTTCCCCCAAGTGCAGGGAACAGGACAACGAGCAAAAGCCGCAGAATTTTTCAAAGAAGAGGCTTTTCGGTTGTATGAACTAGGAGAAAACCATCCGCAAATTCCCCGTTTATTAGCTTACTTTGAACAAGGTTCAAGTTTGTATTTAGTGCAGGAATTTATTATTGGGAAAACACTCCTAGAAGAAGTCAAAGAAAAGACGTATACTGAGAAAGAAGTGCGTCAACTGCTAATAGACTTATTACCAGTTATTGATTTTATTCACAAAAAAAACGTTATCCATCGGGATATTAAACCAGAGAATATTATTAGAAGAAATGCAGACCAAAAACCTGTATTAATTGACTTTGGTGGTGCAAAACAAGTCACCCAAACAAGTATAGCTAGACAAGCAACAGCTATTTATACATTAGGATATGCACCCACAGAACAAATGGCAGGTTTTGCTTGTCATGGAAGTGACTTATATGCTTTGGGTGTAACTTGTGTGAGGTTATTAACTCAAGATTTACCCATGCAACATACCTATGGATTGAAAGATCCTCTGTATGATCCGATGAATGCAAAATGGTTATGGAAACAACGTTTACAAGAAAAAGGGATTACTATTAGTGAAGAATTAACATACATTTTAGATCATTTGCTACAACATTTTCCTAGTGATAGATATCAGTCAGCAATAGAAGTGTTACATGATTTAAAACATGATTTCCCAAATTATTTCCCCAATTATTTAAACATCGAATCATCAACACCGATAGAGTTAAAATTTGCCCCTATTATAGAAACACCTACAAAACAACAAAAAATTATTGTTCCTGTTCCAGATTTAGAAACATTTGATTTTGAGATTATTACTGTAGATACAGGAGGGAGAGAACTTTACCGAGACAGAGGAAAGTCCCAATTTTTCGCAGAAGAATTGAATAGAAACGTCACTTTAGAAATGGTATCAATTCCTGGTGGTAGTTTTTTAATGGGTTCACCAGAATTTGAAGGTAATGCGGATGAACATCCCCAACATCCAGTGAAAATAGAACCTTTTTATATAGGGAAATATCCCATTACTCAAGCACAATGGAAAGCGGTAGCAGCATTACCCAAAGTTACTCAAGATTTAAATCCCAACCCAGCAAAATTTAAAGGTGCAAATTTACCGATAGAAAACGTTTCTTGGTATGAAGCAATAGAATTTTGTTTGCGGTTGTCGCTGAAAACAGGAAGAAATTATCGTTTACCGAGTGAAGCAGAATGGGAGTACGCTTGTCGTGCAGGAACTACCACATCTTTTCATTTTGGGGAAACAGTAACTTCTGATTTAATTAATTGTAACGGTAGTGAAATTTATGCAATTGAACCCAAAAGTAATTTCTACAACAAAATAACAGATGTAGGCAGTTTGGATATAGCAAATGCCTTTGGGTTGTATGATATGCACGGGTTAGTTTGGGAATGGTGTGCAGATCCTTGGCATAATAATTATCATGGCGCACCTGTTAATGGTAGTGTGTGGGATGTTGGTGGTGATATCCATCGTCGGGTTTTGCGTGGTGGTGCTTGGAATTTCAGCGCGGAACTATGTCGCAGTGCTAGTCGCAGTTGGAATGAAGCGGAAAGTGGTTTAAGAATGTCGGGTTTTCGGGTGGTGTTTTCCGCTGAAGTTTAAATGTCAACAATAATGAGATAGGGGTTTAGCATTGCTAAACCCCTACATTTTACTTTGTGAGTATAGGTTGACTAAACCAGCTTTAAATCAGGATATTCAGCAAACAAATCATCAGAAGTCAAAGTATCACCTTCTGCTTGGGGAGTCCACAACACTTCAATAGCTAAAACTTGCTCACCGGGAAGACTACCAACTTGTCGTAAAGCTTGACGTAAGTCGTCGGCGCTATTAATTTGGGGAATGTCCCATTTACCCAAGGTTGCAGCTAATAAGGTGACAATAATATACTCTCCTGGACCTTCACTAATTAAACGGGCAGGGTTATCCACATCACCGGGTAATTCTTTAGCCAAAACAGATTTTAACTGATTGTTGACATTAGAAAGAGTTTCTTCGCTAAATTTGCTACGTTCAGCCAAGGATAAACGGTTAAATTGAGATTCAGCCGCGTTTAACTTAGCTTGTTGTGTACCACCACCAGCATAAACCCAATATTCAGGATGACGCAGCAAAGCTAAACTTGCTTCTTGTAAAATTTCTGCTCTTCCTTCTGGAGTGTTGGTATCAGCTTTTTCAGCTATTTGGTTAAGTTCGCTTTGTAAACCTCTAGCTTGTGCTAATAAACCAACTTGTAACCGAGTGATAGAAACATTGGGGTTACTGCTATAAGTTACTTCTTCAGTATCTCCACTGGTGACACGACGGAAAGTTTGGACTAAAAAGTTAGCGATCGCAAAGAAAATCAAAATTGTGAACAGTCCACCAAAACCACCACCAATACCCCAAAAAGGTATCAGGAAAGGAAAACCAAAACCACCACCAGGATAATATCCCCCACCCCCAGGCGGTGAGTATGTACGAGGTGTGTAAGTCCTGCTTGATGGCATTCTAAACGAACCGCCGCCAATACGTCCACCACTGCGTGCAGCTAAAGCACCATCAGCATTACCCAATGCTAAAGCCAAAACCAGACCCAGGACAAAAGAAATTTTTAACAGGGGTTTGAGGATTCGTTGTAATTTTTTTTGCATAAACAAGCTACCAAAAAACAATATTTTTAAGATTTTTCTCCTATTGCTAGGATTCAGACAAGGTAGAACATAATCACCACAATCTGCTGCAGGGATTGTCAGCCATATCTTTAATCTACCGTGAATGCACACTACTTGGCAGGGAAGACAGCGAAGATTCCTTGGTTGATAACCGTACCGCAAAATATCTGTACCAGTGCAAAACTTTGGAATCAATTAATTATTACCTTCTCTGGAGCATGACATACTTAACAGCAATAATTTTAACTTAGGTATAACAACCTCTCGGTTAAATTATTTTTGATAGTGAATAAATTTTTTCCGGATCAAGAACCTATTTTCAGCACATATTGGTAAGGAGGTTTAAGTAATCAGTTATCAGTAATTAGCTATCAGTAATCAGCTATTACCTTGAGAAAGCTTGGTAAAATTACACCAGTATTAATCAAAGCAAATGACAACCTATTTATTGATAGTTTTCGTTTTCATACTTATAATCTATCCAACACAATAAATAATAATATTAACTATGAGGAATTACAAAATATTATGTGATTTAAATCATCATTTTGATAGAAGAAGCATAATTTAAAGTATCATTTATTCATGACTTTTTGGCATTTTGGCATGAATTTTGGCAAAATTCAAGCTAATCTACTAAGTATCAGCTAGATTTAATTTTTCCAGCAGTCGCTATATAATTACTGGAGCATATCAACGAGCAACTCTAGCTTTATTTCATCGTGTCAAAATAATCATGTTAAAAATCCTCCTTTGGTAAGAAATTGGCAGACAAGAAACAAATGTTTGATACCAATTTGATACCAATTTTTTGAGCAAATGGGGATAATCAATATTGATTAAAAATTCTGGCATGAATATATTGAACCAAGTTTTGTAGCTACAATTTGCAAAATCAATCAGGAGCATCCCAATTTTGACCAAATGAACGCAGCAACACTAAAAAATCTCTCATAATCTCTTATCTTTGTGTCCTTTGCGTCCTTTGCGGTTCAATCATATCAAGTCTTGGAGCATTTTATTTCCCTAGATAAAAATAAATTTACACATTTGGGATGCTCCCAATCAATCTCTAAACACGATCAAGTTTACTTTACAGGAAGACAGATTGATAAGGCTATTTTCATATTAAATTTTAAATACATTATTTAATTAGATGCTTTTAACCTTGTTCCCTGTTAAAAGTTCCCTACTGTAGTTTAAAAATTTGCAGCTTATTTATCAACCTGAATTATGGAACATATTTCACAACTAGGAACACAAATTAGGGAGAAAACTGCTTGTCCAGATATTTTAGTTATCTCCCGCATCTTTCATCCCCAAGAAGCTGTCATTGGAGAATATATTTATAATCGTTGTTTACAAGATCCAGACAGAGTAATTGTACTGGCTGCTGGTTGCTGTGGAGATAAAATATTTGATAAATCACAACAGTTTCCTGTTTATCGTTGGACTAACTTGAGTCTTTGGCTGAGTTTATTTGGTGGTAATTTTTTGAGCATTATAATCAAGCCATTATTCAATTTTTTTAACTTTGTTTGCTCATTATTACTAGCCATAAGATTATATTTTCGCTATCATTACCGTTACATCGAATGGTGTCACGGCTACGATTTTCCAGCTTTGTTATTACTCAGTTATATCTTACCGATTCGCTTTTTTATCTACCTCCACGGTAATGATTTGGTTGATATTTCCCGTCATCCTTTATGGCGATTTTTATTGAAAATTACCCTCGAAAGAGCCGAAGGAATTGTTTGTAACAATTCTTATATTAGAGAAACTTTAAGAAATATTTTTCGCTTAGATACTCCTACTCATGTCATTAACCCAATAGTAAGACTAGAAAAGTTTGGTACTCCTAGCAATCTCAGTCATCTGGATGATTTACGTATCCGCTTACGTCAAACTTACAACATTTCTGAAACAGCAATTGTCATTCTTTCTGTCGGTAAATTAATTAAAAATAAAAACTTTGACAAAGTAATAGATAACATTCCTTTACTATTAACTATTGGCGTAGATGTTCATTACATAATTTGCGGAATAGGACTTTGTGAACAACAACTAAAATCCCAATGTCAGCGTTTGCGGGTGGATAAAAGAGTGCATTTTGCTGGGAATGTACCAGAACGGGAATTAGCCAATTATTATGCAGCCTGTGACATTTTCGCCATGCTAAATTTACAGGAAGACAAAGCCAGAAACATAGATAATTTTGATAATTTTGATAATTTTGAAATAGTCCATTTAGAAGCAGGATACTTTGGTAAACCTGTAATCGCCTCTCGCTTAGGGAGTATTTTGGATGCAGTCCACCATGAAGAAAATGGCCTGTTGGTAGATCCCAATTCTGGTTATGAAGTTTTACAAGCTTTCAAAAGATTATGTCAAGACCAACAACTGCGGGAAAAACTCGGTCGTCAAGGACAAGAATTAGCCAAACGCAAAACCTATCACCGCTGGTTATATAATCCTGAATCTCGTTATTCTTGTCTATTGAATTAGATGACTGGGGACTGGGGACTGGGGACTGGGTAATCAATTTGATGTTTCCCAATCACCAATCAACTATCAACTATCAACTATCAACTATCAACTGTCACCTGTCACCTGTAAACTCTTCTATCCTCCACCGACGATGGTAACAACTTCTAGGCGATCGCCATCTTTAATTTGAGTTTCTGTCCAAAACTGACGGTGTAAAATTTCACCATTATATTCCACCGCTACCAAGCGGGGATTAAAACCCAACTGCTGAAGTAATTCTGGTAAAAGCGTTGGGGATAAACAACTGCGTGTTTCCCCGTTCACTTGTAAACTAATTTGATTAGACATAATTCGTAATTGGTAATTACGTTATTTATCTTCCCAGTCCCCAGTCACCAGTCACCAGTCCCCTACTTCCTATAAAGCTGAGAAATAAAATATTGTGTGACTAAAGTAGGTTGTTCAGCTTGCATGAGCGATCGCACCACAGCTACCCGTTGCGCTCCCGCATCCATGACATCATTAATATTACTGGCATCTATGCCCCCAATAGCAAACCAAGGAATTTGACAATTTTTAGCCGCATACCTCACATAATCTAAACCTGCTGCGGCTTTACCTGCTTTAGTCGGTGTTTCATATACAGGACCCACACCAATATAATCCGCACCTTCAGCAATTGCCCCTTGCATTTCTTTTTGATTTGTGGTAGAGCGACCGATCAACCGCTGGGGACCCAACAACTGACGGGCTACAGCAATAGGTATATCTTGTTGTCCCAAATGTACCCCATCTGCATCTACAGCCAAAGCCAAATCTATACGGTCATTAATGATAAACAAAGCGCCATAATCGTGACATAGCTGCCGTAGTTTTCTAGCTCTATCTAAACGAATCATATCATCAGCAGATTTTTCTCGATACTGTAGCAAAGTTAACCCGCCTTTGAGACAAGCTTCCACAATTTCCAACAAATTATCTACCGGGGATGTTACCAGATACAGACGCGATCGCCAAAGTAACTGATGACGTTGATAACCCATCAAAGTGCTTTCTAGGGTGTAAACCTGATAGCGCATTTGCTTAAAAGTTTTCCCCATTTCGGCATTATGAAGCTTGCCATATTCTTCCAAAACCCGCAAAGCTTCTTGGATACGGCAAAAATTAGCCTGTAACAAAGATGTAATTGAACTTCGTTGTTCTTCTTGGGGATGGGTTAAATCAGTACCAATATCACCTGGCGTATCTCGTGCTGCCCTGATTTGTGCAGTATGCCACTTAGAGACCTCTTGACGGAGGTGCTTACAGCCTTCAGCTAACTGGGCATCATTTAAACCAAAACGACACCATTCCTCAATAATTCGCAACCCTTCGCGGGCGCGATCCAAATTTGCGTCTAAAATGCGATAAACCACTTGTTGTATTTGTTGTGTTTGGCTGTGGGCTTCGACCATTAAAATAACCCTGCTTGTAGTCTCACAGAAACATCCAGCCTCTTAAATAATATCTGCATCTTTGCGGTTTTTTGTGAAAAATTGACTAAATTTACCCGGATCAAAAACAGGCACTGGGTGAAAATATGAGAATATTATGGACAAGACTGGTTGAGCGGATAAAAATCATTTGTGTGTTTTTCAGGAGTTATGTAAAGTTTATGCCTCCCCTTCAACAGTTTCATAAGCGTCTACTAAATATCCCTTTACAAAAGCGGACTTGCTCCTACCTACTTAAACCTTCAGTTCTGCCCACCTCAATATTAAGTGTGAGTGTTGCTTTAGGAATAGGAAGTATAGCACTTTTAGACACAAATTTTAGCAGCGCCATTGCTCAGATTACCATCAGATCAGAACAGAAATTTAACGACGAGAGTACAATTTCTCAAGTTAAACTGCTGTTTGTCAACCCCAGTATCGGCAATGACCAAAATGGGAATGGTAGTCGAAACGCTCCTTTTGGGACAATTACTCAAGCTTTGCAACTAGCACAATCAAATACTGTGATTATGCTGGCTACTGGTACATACAGCGCCAACACAGGAGAAGTATTCCCCTTAATCATCAAACCAGGTGTAGCTATTCAAGGAAATATTGGTAAAAAAGGCAAAGAAGTAAATATTGTCGGTGGTGGTGACTATCTCAGTCGCAGCTTTGGCCGTCAAAACGTAGCCATTGTAGGTGCAAATCAATCCAGTTTAAGCGGTGTTACTGTCACCAACTCTAACAGCCGTGGTTATGGTTTATGGATTGAATCTGTTAATACGGTAGTTGAGGAAAACACCTTTACCAGCAATACCCAAGATGGAATTTCCATCACTGGTAATGCGACTCCCAGCATTCGCAAAAATTATTTTCAGGGTAATGGTGCTAATGGAATTACAATTTCTGGTGATGCCCGTCCTGAAATTAGGGAAAATCTCTTTCAAAGTACCGGTTTTGGGATTAACATTGCCCAAAATGCGGCTCCTGTAGTGGTTGGTAATCAGATTTTAGACAATAGATCAGGGATTGTAGTTCAAGCCAATACTAGCCCAGTTTTGCGGAATAATCTCATTCAAGGCAGTCAAGAAGATGGTTTAGTAGTCATTGCCCAAGCTACACCAGATTTAGGTAATAGCAGAGAACCGGGTGGTAATGAATTTAGAAATAATCGTCGTTATGATATTAACGCCAAAGCTGCTAAACAAGTAGTTTATGCTGCTGGCAATAACCTTGATAAAAATCGCATTAGCGGCAATGTAGATACTAGCGGCACAACAGCACCAATAGTCAGAAATTCTCCACCTACTTCTGTACCTGTAGAGGAAATAGCTACAGAACCAGAAATAGTTTTTGCTGCTGCCAACATTCCCCAAAAATTTAACCCATCTGGCGTGATTTTATCGAGTAGGGGAAATACACGCCCAAATAGTCAATTACCACAGCTACCAACTACCAATGTTAACGGACAGGGTTCTTTGCCCAGAAATAATTCCCAAAACACATCGGAATTAAATTATGTGCAGGTTGAACCAGGGGTTATTGAGTTTGTTGCACCTCAACTTATGAGAAATCAACAACCCGATAACCCAAAAACTATTAGTAATTCTAGAATAGCCACAGCACCCAGAAGCTATACAAATACTCGTCCGGGTGTACGTTATCGGGTTGTAGTGCCGGTTATCAGTGACTCACAACAGGAATTAGTGCGTTCAATAGTTCCTGATGCTTTTTCCAGAGTCTTACAAGGTCGCAGAGTCATGCAAGTGGGCGTTTTTAGCAGTCAAGATAGTGCTAATCAAATGGTTCAAACCTTGAGTAGCATGGGTTTGAGAGGCATTATTCAGCCTCTTAATTAGGGTTTGCTGAAAAAGTTATCTGTGAAGGCTAGGTGACAGGTGCTACGCCACGGTGACAGTTTCAAGAGTTGGATAGGAACGATTTTTTCTTTAAGTAGGGGTTGCTGAGAAAGTCTTTCCGTGAGGGCATAGGAGTCAGGAGTCAGGAGTCAGGAGTCAGGAGAAGATTTGAAAATTTCTTTGCCATCTCTTGAAATCCCAAAAAATGCACACTTTTTCCGG
>NZ_BJCE01000044.1:0-30260 GCF_005402885.1 Sphaerospermopsis reniformis | reverse complement strand
AGTCATGCAACTGAGTTGAATTTCTTCCAGTGCTTGACGTAAATCATCTCTGCTGCGGAAACCCTCAAGGCGTTGTCTGATCACACCTTTTTCAATTAGTAGTAAAGTTGGTAGTGATTTGAGACGATAGGTGGTAGATAGCTTGAAATTTTGATCAGCGTTAACCGCTACAAGTTTAATTCCGTTGTCGCACTGAGCTTGAAATTGCAGCAACAATGGGTGAATGATGCGACACAAGCCACACCAAGGAGCCTCGAAATTAACTAACACAGGAATTGGAGATTCTAAAACTTCTTGAGTAAATGTCCGCTCACTGACCGACAACACCATGACGCCTCTTGATTTATAAGGTTTTTATATCAAAGTAACCACCACTGATGTGAGTTGGCAAGTCAGTATCATTAGGAGTTGCTGACAAAAAAGCCAGCGCGATCAAATTCACGGTAGCTTTTTTGATGTTCAACTTCTGATTGCCGTTTCCTCCCGAAGAAAGTCAAGCGACCAGCAAATCCCAATATTCAATCTCAAACCGACTGAGGAAACCCACACTGACAGTTGGTTTATTTCATATTACATTGATTTAGTGGTATTTGATAAGCGGGAATTTTGATGAAATTAGTATTTTATGTTGATATTGGGGATCACTTAAAACTACCATGATATGCTACTGGTGGCTACGATTAATAGGGGATGAGACCACCAGAGTAAGGCTACAAAAATGGCAACTCCCAAGTAAGCTGGACGAATAAATTCTTGCCATTTCAGAGCTTGACGACCATCAAAAACTGCTTGAAAGGGAATAATTGAAGTGCGTTGTTTGACTACTTCAAAAGCTTCTCCATAGCGTTTGCTCAAACGGCGATCGCCATGCCAAACTCCAAATAAGTGATGTAGCACTAAACCCAAAGATGTAACAACAGTGAAGGTTGTACCTAGCCACAGAGTATGGGCAATACACCAAATAACTTGACCCACCATTTGCGGATGACGGGTAATACGAATAATACCTGTTTCATAAAGATGAACTTGGGGCTTTTGAATAGCCGCAATTTCTAGTAGATTGAAGGTAGCAGGATATAAAAATAAAAAGGAAATTGCTGATAGTACCCAAACTACTGGTTTCACACCCGGTATATCCTGTACTTGCCACAGTTGCCAACCATCATAACGGTGATTAAAAAAGTAAGTAATTAAGATCACTGCTAAGGGTAAACTAACTAATGCAAACAAAATGCGATACAACCTTGGTCCGATGTATTTTTCAGCCCAAGGACGCAAAGCAGCACCTCCGCTGTGGGCGATCGCAAAAACTAACTGTAACCCCAGCATCACAAGATGACTGCTGGTGAACCAAGGACTAGACATCATAGACACAACTCAATTTCCGATGAAAAATTCAAAATTGAAAATAAAAGCAGCTAATATTGGTAATTATCTTGACTAATAATCACTAGATGGTAAAAGCCAAGACAGTTGATTGCACCCTTAACAGTTTATACACAAGAGGATTTTTTGCAAGATGTTGTGTTAATTTCTTTTTCGGATCACGTTTTTAAATGTCATATTTAAATGTCATAGCAGTTTTCCGGATCATTAGGAGCAGTGTATATTTTGGAATCTTTGTCAAACAAGAGTTTTCCAAAGCTGACTACTGACTACTGACTGCTGACAGCTATTACAATGCCATAAATCATGCCTAGCCCAAAAGCTATAGACCTTGATTTATTTTTAAAGCTGCTCCTTCCCAAGTTTGTGGGTTAAGCCTTATGTCTGACCTTCCTTTCACTTTAGATCAGTTACGCATTCTCAAAGCGATCGCACAAGAAGGGAGCTTCAAACGCGCCGCTGATAGTCTTTACGTCTCTCAACCAGCAGTGAGTTTACAGGTGCAAAATCTGGAACGCCAACTGGATGTCCCCTTATTTGATCGGGGTGGAAGACGCGCTCAGTTAACCGAAGCTGGACATCTACTCCTTAGCTACGGTGAAAAAATTCTCAGTCTGTGTCAAGAAACTTGTCGCGCTATTGAGGATTTACAAAATCTCCAAGGTGGTACTCTAATTGTCGGTGCTTCTCAAACTACTGGTACTTATTTGTTACCGCGGATGATTGGGATGTTTCGTCAAAAATATCCCGATGTGGCGGTACAACTTCACGTCCACTCTACCCGTCGTACCGCTTGGAGTGTAGCTAACGGACAAGTTGATTTAGCTATCATCGGTGGTGAAATTCCCTCTGAACTAGCTGAATCTTTGGACATCGTTCCCTACGCAGAGGATGAACTGGCGCTGATTTTACCTACATTCCATCCCTTTGCTAAACTCGATACCATTCAAAAAGAAGACCTATATAAATTACAATTCATTGCTCTTGACTCCCAATCTACTATCCGCAAAGTCATTGATCAGGTACTAGCACGCTGTGATATTGATACCAGACGTTTTAAATTTGAAATGGAACTAAATTCCATTGAAGCAATTAAAAATGCTGTGCAATCAGGTTTGGGGGCGGCTTTTGTCTCTACTTCGGCGATCGCTAAAGAATTACAAATGGGTGTGCTACACTGTACACCTATTGAAGGTGTGGTTGTCAAACGGACTCTTTGGCTCATTGTCAATCCTAATCGCTATCGCTCTAAAGCCGCAGAAGCCTTTAGTCAGGAAATTTTACCCCAGTTTGCTACCCCTGGATGGGATGGAGATGCGTTAAAATTATCACAAAAAAATCTGATGTTAAGTACATTAGAAATAGATACATCAACGTCTATTTCATCTGATCCAGAGTAAATTTTTTGTCAGTAGTCAGTAGTCAGTAGTCAAAAGTGTAGATAGCTAATGACTAATGACTAATGACTAATGACTGGTGACTCATGACTAACAACTAACATGGAAGTTTACTGCACTCGTCCCAACTGCCCCAGGCCAATCAATCATTTCGCGGATTTAGATGATGTTACAACTTTAAAAACTACTCAGCAAAAATACTGCATTAGTTGTGGTATGCCACTACTTTTAGATGGTCGCTATGTACCTACTCAGTTACTGGGTAAGGGAGGTTTTGGTGCCGCTTTTTTGGCACGCGATCGCCGTATTCCGGGAATGCGCTCCTGTGTGGTTAAGCAATTCCAACCTGCTGGGAATTTAACACCTACTCAACTACAACTAGCACAACAACTCTTTGAAAGAGAAGCAGAAGTTTTAGCGCAAATAGGCAATGAACATGAGCAAATTCCTGACTTATTTGCTTTCTTCCCTGTCTCTGTCTCCAGTTTACCACCAGGAAAACAAGAGCAGTTTTTTTACCTCGTTCAAGAATATATTGATGGACAAAATCTAGAAGAAGAATTACTCCAAGAAGGGAAATTTTCAGAAATCGGAGTTACACAAATACTCACGGAAATTCTCCCAGTTCTCACTTTTATCCACGATAAAGGCATTATTCACAGAGATATTAAACCCTCTAATATTATGCTTCGTCGGGATGGTAAATTATTCTTGTTAGATTTTGGTGCTGTAAAACAAGTTGCTAATGTTCCTGGTGCTTCTACTGCTTCTACGGGAATCTATTCTCTGGGTTTTGCACCACCAGAACAAATGTCAGGAAATCAAGTATTTCCTTCTACAGATTTATACGCTTTAGCTGTGACTGTGATTACTTTATTAACAGGAAAGGAAGCTGGTACACTTTTTGATTCCTATACTAATCAGTGGAAATGGCGGACACAAGTTACTGTTAATGACAGACTAGCTGATATTTTAGACAAAATGCTGCTCCCTGCGGCTAGTCAACGCTTTCAGTCAGCAGCAGAAGTTTTACAAGCTCTTTCTCCACCTGCTCCTAGTGTAATTCCTACAGCTTCACCTCCACAAATACAAACACCTCCATCAGTACCACAGGGACAAAAAATACAACCACATCCATCAACCCAACCTCCAACACCAATACCACCACCACTAAAACCAATTTCACTACAACCAAAATTTGCTACTTGGGAATTATTAGCTGGGGCAGCTTTTAGCGGATTTCAAGGAGCATTAATAGCGATCGCCCTTTTCAGCTTACTCAAAAACCCGATCATCACTATGGCTATTTCTGTTGTGATTTTGAGTGGTTTAATTTTTGCTCAAACTCAACGCTGGTTGGAAAAATTTGACTTATTAATTATCCCCGCAATTACTTTGGCAATTATATTTTTTATCCCCTTTTTACATGGTGGTATTGTTATTCAGAATGTGGTTATTTTAGCATTTGCTTCAGCTTTAATAGCTATTGCGGTAACATCAATATTTCGTTTGATTTATAAATTAATATCTTCAATAATTTAGATAGTTTGGTTTTTCAAAAGTCACTTAAAAACAAAGGAGTCAATTATGTTACAAAAAGAAGTTAAAGTATTACTATTATCCTTATTATTGACAAGCGGTGTACTAGGAATTGGTATATGGTTATTTTTAGGGCGAATTTTGCCAATAACTAGTGTTAACACATTAGAAAATAATCAGAAAAAAAACAATAATAATCAATCAGAAACATCAGTTAAAGAAAGAATTAGTTTTGGGGAAAAAATATTTAGCCCTGGAGAAGCTTCTGCATTTAAAACAGATGGGGCTAAAGCAATAGCTAATAAAAATTATCAACAAGCGATCGCCAAATTTACAGCATCTTTAAAATTCCAACCCAATGATCCAGAAGCACTAATATATCTGAATAACGCGCGGATTGGATCTAGCAAAAACTATACAATTGTGGCAACAATACCATTAGCCAATAATCCTAATACTGGTACTGGATTAGAAATACTACGAGGTATCGCTCAAGCCCAAGAGGAAATTAATAGTCAAGGAA
This sequence comes from Sphaerospermopsis reniformis, assembly GCF_005402885.1. Lineage (NCBI taxonomy): Bacteria > Bacillati > Cyanobacteriota > Cyanophyceae > Nostocales > Aphanizomenonaceae > Sphaerospermopsis > Sphaerospermopsis reniformis. Next base: position 25,415 of record NZ_BJCE01000044.1, on the reverse strand, counting down.
AAATTAACGGAGCTTACTTAAAAGTCGGCATAGCTAACGATGATGATAAACCAGAAATATCTAAAGAAATTGCTAGTCACTTAGTCAAAAACCCAGAAGTATTAGGTGCAATCTGCTGTAGTAGTAGTAATGCAACATTAACGGCAGGTAAAGTTTATGATTCTGGAAAACTTGTTGCTATTTCCCCTAATAGCAGTTCTGTGAAAATTACCAACTTTAGCCCCTACATTTTTAGAACAGTTCCCAGTCATTTGATAACTACTAGAACCTTAGCAAATTACATGGTGAAAAACTTACAGAAGAAAAAAGCAGCAGTTTTCTTTAATTCTCAAAGTGATTATAGTCAGTCTCTAAAATCAGAGTTTGTTGCCTCTATTTTATTGGAAGGTGGAGAAGTATCTCAAGAATTTGATTTATCCAAAGCCGATTTTAGTGCTGCTTCCAGTGTGAAACAGGCAACTGAACAAGGGGCGCAAGTATTAATGTTAGCCGCTAACACAGGAATTGTAGACAAAGCATTGCAAGTAGTTCAGGTAAATCAACAGCGTCTAAAATTACTGGCTGGTAATGGTGTGTATACACTAAAAACCTTAGAAATTGGTAGAGAACAAGCAGTAGGAATGGTATTAGCAGTTCCCTGGCATATTCAAGGTAATCCCAAATCGGAATTTCCCAAAACATCCCGAAAATTATGGGGTGCTGATGTGAGTTGGCGTACTGCCCTAGCCTATGATGCTACAAAAGCCTTGATTGCTGCCTTAGGAAAAGATCCCACCCGTTCTGGTATTCAAAAAACTCTTGTATCTCCTGGATTTTCTGCTACAGGTGCTGGTGGGGAAATTCGCTTTTTACCATCAGGAGATAGAAACACCTCAGTCCAACTTGTAAAAATAGTCCCTGGTAGTCGATCTCGTACTGGCTATGACTTTGAGCCAATATCACCAAGAAATTAAATCAAGAATTAAACCGCGCTCAACAACGTGGATTCAAACTCAATCAAATTCCTGTAGCGATTGATGGGTTAGCTGTAGCCGTAAACCCGAACCTAAATATCCCAGGATTGACAATAGACCAGCTAAAATCCATCTACACAGGCAAGATTAATAATTGGAATCAAGTGGGTGGACTAAATCTACCAATTAAGGCATTTACACGCCGTGTTAGTGATGGTGGCACCGTTGAACTTTTTGTCCAAGACATTTTGGGTGGTCAAACTTTCAGTTCCCAAGTAGAGTTTGTCTTTACGACCACCCAAGCCTTAAAAAAGGCGGCTGATAGTCCTGGTGGCATCTATTACGCTTCTGCTCCGGAGGTTGTTCCTCAATGTTCTATTAGACCCTTACCTTTGGGACGCACGCCTGGGGAATACATTCCTCCTTATCAAGAACCATTGATTCTCCCTAATCAATGTCCTGAAAAACGGAATCAATTGAACATTCAGGCTTTTCAATCAGGAAAATACCCGATTACCCGGAATCTGTTTGTAGTGGTTAAACAGAATGGTCAAACTGGGGAGCAAGTCGGCGTTGCTTATGCTAACTTACTGCTAACAGAGCAGGGACAGGAACTAATTACCCAAACTGGGTTTGTTAAAATCCGCTGACACCTGCTAGTCATCGCTTCTAAAATTTCCAGAACCAGATTAAACACTTCACTTGGCTTGGTGAAAGTGTTTTAGCTCGCTCTGTTAATTGACTCTGCTGGCAAGCAAATCAGATTATCCCCTTGGGTGAGGATGAGTCCACGTTGACGCAATTTACCCATCAAGCGAGTAACGGTGACGCGGGTAGAACCAATGGCGCTACCAATTTGGGCATGGGTGAGAGGGAAAGGTAGGCAATAGCCGCGAATAACATCGGGATCGGTTTCGCTCATTGCTGGTTCTCCATATTCCTCAATTAACAAGGTGAGGAAACCTAGCAGTCGGTCAATTGTACGTCGTTGTCCTAAAGCACTTAGCCACAATAGCTTGCGCTGATGTTGATATCTAAAGGCATCCATGACTTCACGACGGAAGTGAGGCCAGTTATCCAAATCATGCCAGTACATCCACAGCACCGCAGTTTGGTCAACGTGGGCGTAAGCTTGGAGTGTAAAGGGGGACTGAGCGACGATTTCAAATGGTTGTCCTGCGCCCACAAAACCCAAAAAGGCTTCTTCAGGGGTTCTGTTAATGCGTCGAGATGTTAGCTGGCTGGCAGTAGCACTTACTTGGGCTGTTCCTACCATGCGGATTGCACCTCTCTGCACTAAATACAGCAATCCGGGTCTGGCGGGAATGCGCTCATCTTTGCTGAAGGTGCGGCAGCGGTAGTGTTCTTGCGCCCAGTCAAGAATTCGTTGCCAAGTTAAGAAAGGCCGTGATGCCTCGGAAAAAGAGGATTGAGATTGCATAGTTAACAAAGAGCGTTCGGCTAAAAACAAAGACTAAATAAAAAGGTGCAAGGAGTGTCTTTGTGTTAACAGGGTAGGCTGAACACCCAACAGTGTCAGCCATCCAAAGTGTAGAAAGCGAATTTTGCCCTCTACTCTTTTGTTATACTTCTTACTGTACAATGAGGGTAGTAAAGTTTACTAATCATTCATTGATTATTCACGAAATTTTATCCTACTCTCATTTTTCTTTACTTAGACTAAACTTCTATCTAAAGGTGGATGGAACAGGATAAAATCGTGATAACCGCAAAAGTTTGCTAAATAACTACGTGCAACATTGGCTACTATTTAAGAAGTATACCTCAATTAAACAAATAGTCTATATCCATTTAATAAATTTCCTCAGTGTTTATACCAAGGATGAGAAAATTCTATGGATAAAAAAGGGAAAACTGCCTCTATATCAAGGCACAGATGGTAAAAAAATTTTATATATTTCTAGTGTAGCTTTGCAACTTGCCTCATCTGATAATTCAAAAGTAACAGGTATTATCAGGGCGATTGCTGCTCATTTGGTAGCTTATGGTGAGCTTTTTCACGTTAAAGTTGTTCCTCCTGCTTTGATTCATATAGAACTGATTGATTCTACTTTGGCAGTTTGGTTACATAATCTAACAGTCGGTGAAACTAGCTTAGAAGGAATTGGAGGTGGGGGAGATGGGGAGACGGGAAGATGGCCAGATGGTGAGAATTACAACAATAAATTGTTTAAAATTCAATATGCCCATGCACGCTGCTGTTCATTATTGAGATTAGCTGATCGAGAGGGATTGATTCAACTGATAGATAATAGTACAGAAGTGCTAGGTTTGCTGTCTACCCAACCGATACCCTGGCTAGACTGTGATCAAAAATTGCGTCTTTATCAAGGGGATGAGGTGCGTCTGATGCACCTGTTGGTAAAAATGGTAGATGATTTGGTATTCCCTGATTCTAACACTTCAGTTAATTGGATGACAACTGCACTGAAATTGAGCGAAGCTTTTGAAAGTTTCTGGTGTAATTGTCGCATCTGGGGGGAAGTGAAAATTAATTCATTGGAGTTAGCTCAGGCTAGGTTAGGATTGCTGATTGTTACCCAGTTGGTTTTAAGGTCTGTATTAGAAAGTAAATTGGGAGTTTTTGCGCCTGTGGAGTTGTGATTGGGGACTGTTGACTGGGGAGCGTTGACTGGGGAGAATAAGATATTACTTCTTGCCTCATGACTCCTAACTCCGGTCTGGGCGAAGCATTCGAGCGAAGAATTATTAATTTTGATCACAGGTTATTTTCCTGTAAGGGCGAAGCATTCGAGCGAAGAATTATTAATTTTGATCACAGGTTATTTTCCTGTAAGGGCGAAGCATTCGAGCAAAGAATTATTAATTTTGATCACAGGTTATTTTCCTGTAAGGGCGAAGCATTCGAGCGAAAAATTATTAATTTTGATCACAGGTTATTTTCCGAATGCTTCGCCCCTACGACTCCTGAACTCCTGTGACTGCAATTGAAAAAATTTGACTATAGGTATTGACGCGATCTGTCTCCTGGGATATATTAGCTAGTGTGTGAGGAGCGAACCAGCAAGGACACCGAGACGAAACACGGCCAGTCGTCGGTGTCCTTTCTGATGTTTGGGTAGGATTCAGGATTCAGGAGTCAGGAGTCAGGAGTCAGAAAGTAGGGGAGGAAAGATTTTTCCTAGTCACCAGTCACCAGTCCCCAGTTACCTGTTAAAGTAAGAATTTTTCTATGGCGATCGCTACTCCATCATGTTCTACACTGGCTGTCACCCACGTTGCTATCGCTTTTACTGGTTCTGGTGCGCTTCCCATTGCGACACCTATTCCCGCATATTCCAACATTTCTACATCATTAAAGTTATCCCCAATAGTCATTACTTGACTGCTTTCTATTCCTAACATTTCTTCTGCAAGGTAACGGACAGCAGTACCTTTGTTAACAAAAGGATTTGCTACTTCTAGGAAAGTTGCGACAGAAGTTGTCATGTATAATTCTGCGGGTGTGTATTGTAAACGTAAATCACCCATCATTTTTCTAATCAAATCTACTTTATTACATAAGGCTAAAACCTTAGTCGGGATGTTATCAGTTAATACTTGCCGCAAATCACCCACAGGAAGAGGAATAACACCACAGCGTTGAGAATAGTCTGCTGTATCTGTAGTTATTTCTCGCACGTAGAGTTGATCATTAATATAGAAATGGACTGAAAGAAGCGATCGCCATTGTGGTTGTTCAAAGTAATCTAATAATTGATAAGCAATTTCCTTGGTTACAGTTAAATGACGGTGCAGTTTACCACTATTGGGATCTTGAATCCAAGCACCCTGATAAGCTACCAATGGTAAATTAGACTGAATATCTTGATGAAAGCGCAAAGCTGAACAATACATTCTACCCGTAGCTATAGCTACTTGAATACCTTTAGCTTGGACTGCTTTAATAGCTTGCTGTACAGTGTCACTGACTTGGTTGTCATGGCCAGCGATCGTACCATCTATATCTAGTACCAGTAGCTTAATATCTTTTTTATTTTCAGCCTGATTGTTGATAGATGTCATAAGATGAGCAGATACATTATTTAATAATCGTCCCAGTAAGAGAGTAACAGGCGATCAGCAATAGTTAAAATAGGCTATGTTCCCAAACTCGACTAATTCAGTGATTTCAGATTCTGCAACTACAACCAATCCTACTATTATCCTTGTAGATGGACATTCTTTAGCTTTTCGTTCCTACTTCGCTTTTGCTAAAGGTAGAGATGGCGGGCTGCGTACAAAAACAGGTATTCCTACCAGCGTATGTTTTGGTTTTATTAAATGTTTATTAGAAGTATTAAAAAGCGAAAATCCACAAGCAATAGCAGTAGCGTTTGATTTAGCAGCGCCTACATTTCGCCATGAAGCAGATGATAATTATAAAGCGGGAAGAGCAGAAACACCGGAAGATTTTATTCCCGATGTAAAAAACCTGAATGATTTATTAACAGCTTTAAATATACCGATTATTACACAACCAGGTTATGAAGCAGATGACGTATTAGGAACTTTAGCCGAAAAAGCTGCTGCTGCTGGTTATCGAGTGAAGATTTTATCAGGAGATAGGGATTTATTTCAACTAATTGATGAAAAAAAAGGGATTACAGTTTTAAATTTTAGTCCTGAAGCTTTAAAACGTTCTACCAATAGTATCACGGAATTTCAAGCAGCACAAGTTCAAGAAAAGTTAGGTGTTTTCCCTACACAAATTGTAGATTTTAAAGCCCTTTGCGGGGATAAATCTGATAATATTCCTGGAGTTAAAGGAATTGGGGAAAAAACAGCAGTAAAATTATTAAATACTTATCATTCTTTAGATGAAATTTACGCTAAAATAGATGAAATAACAGGTGCAAATCATCAAAAATTAATTGCAGGTAAAGAAGATGCACTGCATTCTCAATATTTAGCCAAAATAGTTGTAGATGTACCTTTAGAAGTTAATTTAGAAGATTGTCATTTAAAGGGTTTTGATACTGCTAATTTAATTCCCATTTTAGAGAAATTAGAATTTAAGAAATTCTTAGAACAAATCAACGAACTCCAAGCAAAATTCGGGGGAGAAGTTACAGAAACCAAAACCGAAACTATCAAAAATAACCAGATTAATATTGCATCTGAAGAAGATAATGAAGTATGGTTTTTTAGTGCGGAAGATACAGCGAATGCTGAAAAATATCATCATGAAAAAATGCCAATTCGGATTATTGATACAACAGAAAAATTAGAAGAATTAGTGAGCATTTTAGAAAAATGTACTAACCCAGAAAAACCCGTTGCGTGGGATACAGAAACTACAGATTTAGAACCAAGAGATGCAGCTTTAGTAGGAATTGGTTGTTGTTGGGGAACAGGAGAAAATGAAGTTGCTTATATTCCCGTTGGTCATGAAATAGGCAATAGTGGCAATAATTTACAGTTAGATGTAGTATTATCAAAACTACGTCCAATTTTAGAAAATGCAGATTATCCGAAAACATTTCAAAATGCCAAATTTGATAGATTAATTTTCAAATGTCAGGGAATTAATTTAACAGGGGTGGTATTTGATACTATGTTAGCAAGTTATTTGCTAAATCCCGATAATACCCATAATTTAAGTGATTTATCTTTAAGATATTTGGGATTACAACTCACAGAATATAATGATATTGTACCCAAAGCAGGGAAAAAAGAAATACAAAAAACTATTGCTGATATTGGCATAAATACAGTAGCATATTATTGTGGAACTCAAGTTTATGCCACATTTCAATTAGTTGATAAATTGCGAAATGAATTAAATCAAATACCAGCATTAGAGAAATTATTGCTAGAGGTAGAACAACCCCTAGAAACAGTTTTAGCAGAAATGGAATATACAGGGGTGAGAATTAATTCCGGTTATTTACAAGAATTGTCTCAGTTGTTAGAATCAGATTTAGCAGTTTTAGAAACAAAAGCAATAGAAATTGCGGGAGAAACATTTAATTTAGGTTCTCCTAAACAATTGAGTTATATTTTGTTTGATAAACTTGCTTTAAGTACCAAATATTCCCGCAAAATTCAAACTGGTTATTCTACCGATGCTGCAACTTTAGAAAAACTCCAAGAAGTTGATACCACAGGTTTGGTTGATGCGATTATTGAATATCGAACTTTATCAAAATTAAAATCTACCTATGTAGATGCTTTACCAGCATTAGTACATCCCAAAAGTCAACGGTTACATACTGATTTTAATCAAACTGTAACTGCAACAGGTAGGTTATCTTCTTCTAATCCTAATTTACAAAATATTCCCATTCGTACCGCTTTTAGTAGACAAATTAGAAAAGCGTTTTTACCCCAATCTGGTTGGTTAATGGTTGCTGCTGACTATTCACAAATTGAGTTAAGAATTTTAGCACATTTGAGTCAAGAACCTGTATTAATTCAAGCTTATCAAAATAACGAGGATATTCATACAGTAACAGCAAAATTAGTCTTTGAAAAAGATGAGGTGACATCAGAAGAAAGACGTTTTGCGAAAACAATTAATTTTGGTGTAATTTACGGAATGGGTTCTTTAAAATTTTCCCGTTCTACAGGTGTGGATAAGAATACTGCAAATGAATTTATTAAGAGATTTAATGAACGATATCCCCAAGTATTTAAATATTTGGAGGGTGTGAAAAAACAAGCTATTTCTCAAGGTTATGTAGAAACAATTTTGGGAAGAAGACGTTATTTTGATTTTACTACTAAAACCTTGAAAGAGTTAAGAGGTAGAAATTTAGAAGATATTGATTTGAGTAAGTTGAAAAATTTGGGTGCTTATGATGCGGGGTTATTGCGTTCTGCTGCAAATGCACCAATTCAAGGTTCGAGTGCGGATATTATTAAAATTGCAATGGTTAGAATACATGAAGTTTTGAAGAGTTATCAAAATAATTATCAAGGGCGGTTGTTGTTACAGGTACATGATGAATTAGTGTTTGAAGTTCCTCCCCAAGAATGGGAAGAATTGCAATTACAAATTAAGTCGGTGATGGAAAATGCGGTGAGTTTAAGTGTTCCTTTGGTTGTTGATGTGCGTGCGGGTGATAATTGGATGGAGACGAAGTAGTGTTGCAGCCGTAAAACAAATATCTGAACATTATTGCTATATAGTATTCCTACTTTAAAAACTCCATCACTTCTTGTAGAACATCAGCTATATGTGGCTTTTCGCAAGCAATTACATTGCCAAAAAGATGTTTATGGTGGGGGAAACTAGGCAAGTTGGGAAAGTGTGGTGTACTGTCATAACGAAAAATTAGACTATTTTGCTCATCTTGAAAGTGATAGCGGTAATCAACATATTCAATCTGATTATTTACAACAACAAATGCTTCACTAACTGCTAGTAAATATTTAATTGCAAAACGTATTCTAATACGGAAATTAGCACGCTCTGGCGTTAAAATTACCGCACTATACTCCTCAATATATACGTTAGAGCAATTAATTAAAAGTTGCTCAACTTCATCTAAATACCCTTGGATAATTTTACGCGACACCTTGGAGTTTGCTGGTTATTTCTTGGTGTAAAGCTAGATAATGCTGATAATTTCCTGCCCATTCGACAAACACTTCATCATCAGAAGTTTCTCCCTGGCTATATTTGGCAAAAAAATCTTCTGAACTCATTTGGTACTTGATTTCATAAACATTTAACTGTTTGGTCAGGGCAATCAACGCATCTAGTGGAGATGTATATTCGATAACTTGTTTACGCATTTATTTATCTGTTTAATTTAATTAACTTAATTATAATAGTTTGTTTGAAAAGTGCCTCATAGTGTATCAAATATCTTTACTCCTATTTTACAAAAGGTGAAGGGGTAGCAATGTGATAAAAATGACGGTATACCAATCTTAAAACATTCTCTAAGGACAAAGAAAGCATTTCGTTAATTATACAGACTCTATTTTCCAAAAAAATTTTTAACGATCCGCTTCGCTACGCTGAAAAAAATAAAAAAGAAAAAGTGCAAAGGGAAAAAGAAGAAAAGTATAAAAGGCTACTGAAGAATCCTCCCAACCTCACAGACTACACGAAAACCAACATAGCTGTAACGGTTGAAACGGTTGACGTTAAAGCGAGACGCAGAACGGCAGACTTTAGAACCGTATATCCAAGAACCGCCCCGCAGTGTAGCGCGTCCTGTCCTGTTAAATAAAAATTTGTTGCTATTAAACCAAGCAGCACCGTTTGTAGGCGATCTTTCATAGTTATTGTGCCAATCATCGAGACACCATTCCCATACGTTGCCGTGCATATCGTATAAGCCAAAATTATTGGCTACTCCAAAACTACCTACTTCTGTGGTTTGTTGTCTGTAAATTCCTTTCTGTCCTTGTCCATAGGTGTAGTTACCATGATAGTTAACCAAATCTGTTGTAATTGTCTCACCAAAGTGAAATGGCGTAGTTGTTTCCGCACGACAAGCATATTCCCATTCTGCTTCACTGGGGAGGCGATAATCTCTACCTGTGTGTCGGGAAAGGCGTGAGCAAAACTCAACTGCATCATACCAAGAAACCTGCTCTACAGGACGATTTGCACTTTTAAAGTTAGATGGGTCTGGGTCAAGTTCTCGGTTGACTTGTGGCATGGCGGCCACTGCTTGCCATTGTGCTTGAGTGACTGGATATTTACCCAGACAAAAGGCTTGAATTGTCACTTGATGTTGAGGACGTTCATCACTGCTGCTACCTTCCTCTTTTGCCGATGAACCCATGATAAAATTACCATCTGGAATCAGTATCATTTCTAGTTGCATATCATCATCCAAATTTTCTATAAAATACTGTGCTGTTCGTTCATATTCTTGAATTACAATTTTTGACATTTTTTATGACCTTTATATATTTTTTGATGAACCATCGGATTTGGTGTGACACAAACAAGTACAAAAACTTTAAATTTTAACTTTAAATATTTAAACTCTCATAGACCATTTCTTCCAAAAAAAATTTTTAACGATCCGCTTCGCTACGCTAAAAAAAATAAAAAAGAAAAAGTGCCAAGGGAAAAAGCAGAAAAGTATAAAGGGCTACTGAAGAATCATCCCAAACCCACAGACTACACGAAAACCAATAAGGTTGCCACGGTCGTCGCGGGAGTAGGAGTTGCGAGACGCAGAACGGCAGACTTTAGGATCGTTGAACCAAGAACCGCCTCGCAATGTAGCGCATCCTCTCTTGTCAAATAAAGATTTATTACTATTAAACCAAGCAATGCCGTTTGTAGGCGCTTTTTTATAGTTATCATGCCAATCATCAAGACACCATTCCCATACGTTGCCGTGCATATCGTATAAGCCAAAATTATTGGCTACTCCAAACCTACCTACTTCTGTGGTTTTTTGTCTGTAAATTCCCTTGAGTGATGATTCATAAGCATAATTGCCATTATAGTTAACCAAATTTGTTGTAATTGTCTCACCAAAGTGAAACGGTGTGGTTGTTCCCGCACGACAGGCATATTCCCATTCTGCTTCACTGGGTAGGCGATAATCTCTACCTGTGTGTCGGGAAAGGCGTGAGCAAAACTCAACTGCATCATACCAAGAAACTTGTTCTACAGGACGATTTGCACCTTTAAACCCAGATGGATCTGGGTCAAGTTCTCGGTTAATCTCGGGTAACTGAGCTACAAATTTCCATTGTGCCTGAGTGACTGGATATTTACCCATAAAAAATGGCTGCACTGTTACTGGGTGTCGGGGACGTTCATAAGTAGTGCTGTATCCCTCTATTCGTGGAACGCCCATCATAAAAGTACCTTTAGGAATAGATACCATTTCTAACTGAAGGCGATTCTCTAAATTTTCAATAAAGTGTTGAGCTTGTTTACGACTACGGTGCTGTTGTATTTCTGTTTGTATGATAGGGTCAAATACGTATTTTTTTAGGTTAGTGGTAATGGTAACTACTTCAAAATCAAATGGTTGTATTTTGATGGAATTATCTGTGATGGAATCATCTATCAGAATGATAGTTTTAACTTTAAATTTACATTCTTGTAATGGAGGGAATACAATAGTTTGTGAATATTGAGCTTGTTCAATTTCTTGAGCCAACTTAGCATAATCTCCTCCTAATTTCTTTAAAACCTTGGTAGTAATAGTTGCAAAATATTGAAAATTTAAGTTTTGAAGATTTTTTTCTTCTTTGAGTTGTTCTAATTCCTGTGGATTTTTAAGTAAAGCATAAAATTCTTTGAGATTTTTTCCGAGTTTTTTGGCAATATATTCAGAAATCGCTGTACCCAATGGTCCTAATGTGATATAATTTCCAATGTCAAATGATTTATTTTGGGTTTGATTATCTTTAGGATTATCTTTAAGGTTATCTTTAAATAGTTGATAATCTTGAAGTCGGGCGATCGCATCATAAGCATATAATCCATCTGCGAGAGTAGTACGGGAGGTAATTGGCCAACTGAGTACAGTTCCTAATTTTAATTCATAAGCGATCGCATAAGCTAAGGAAGTTTTACCAGATCCGGGATTTCCTGTTACTAAAAGCGGTCTTCTTAACAAGATAGCAGCATTTACAGCATCTAATACTGTGATTTTATTAATATTAGGTTCGTCTTCATTGCTATCATCATCTTTTGCTGCTGTTAGTTGACTAGAAACGCGAAATCTTTTACCCTTTTCTTGACATCTTCTATTTTCAGGAGAGTTAGCTAATGTTTGAATTTTTTCCCATCGGTTTTCAATTTCTGGTAAGTCCTCTTCTTGAATTTCTAAAAATTTCCGCCAAGGTGGTGGAGATTTCATTTTTTCCTGCATATTTATCTTATGATCTTGTCCATCACCATAGAATAAATACCAATCTTTGTTGTTTTCTGTTTGATGTTCAGTCATTGTTTTTGTTCTTGTGAATAGATTGATTTAATTAATTAATAAAATTTTCATTTCTAAACGTTTCTAGCCATATTAGGAGATATTAGTTGATTTGCTCCTGTTGGTATTTTATCATGATCAAATAATACTCCTAAATTGTAACCAAAGTCAGTTCTTCTCTCCATATTGTTTTTTCTAATATCATGAATATTTCTATGGATTCTGTAAAATTTACAAAAATTATGGTGAGAACCAGAATCTATGTCTAGAATACGTCTAAAATTTTCAGATACAGTAGTATCATCAATGGTTTTGTATCTAGTCCATAAACACAAAGGAAAACCTTCTCTCAAAATCTTTGAAAAGATTTTATACCTTGCTTTTGAAGCTGGAAAATGGTCATTAATTAGATGATAAACATCAGTGTTTTGAATAAATTTTTGAGTATTATTAGTATTAATAAACTCTTGTAACAAGCGGAATTTTTCTCGATATAAAATAATTGATTGATCATTGATATCATGCTTAAAGAATCTCTCATAGGAACGTACAATTAATGGATATAAATTACAAATTGGTATTCTTTGACTACCAGATTCATCAGGAATTTGTTTAATATCAAAATCTGCGCCTAAAAGACTAATAGGTACAAACAATTCTATAATTAGCGAGCTACATAATATAATATTTTGCTTTTTAAGCTCTTTTTTCATTTCTTGAATGCTTTTATATACATAATCAATGATTTCCTTTTCTAAATAACTTCTAAATTCTTCTTCCTCACTTAATTGAATAGGAAATCTTTTTAGTTCTTTCTCACACTCATTATTTTCAAATTGTACAAATTCAGATTTTATGAGAAATTCGGGTTTATTAGTATTAGGTTTGGGTTCTATAATAAAAAAAAGATAATTAGCAATTAAAGGTTTGGTAGGTTGTGTTTTTTGTGAACTGTCCAGATTAGAAAACATCTGACAACGATAAGCGGTAATTGTACCTTCATGGTTTTTACCTGGAACTGAAACTGATTCATTCTCAAACTTATTTTTTATATCTTCATTAAAATTATTAAAAGTTTCTTGATCAACATAAAAATAACCAGGAGGATTTGCTTGAACAAGTCGGGAAACTGGAACTAAAACATTACTGCCTTCTATTCTACGAAGACCTGATTGAGATGAATCAAAATGAACAGTACCTGTTGCTGCACCAACGCGAAATATTCTTTTTCTTCTATTAGGTTCGTTGTTATCTATTTCTTCAACAGATTTGCAAAAATATTCAACAAATTGATAAGCATCATTAACATTTTTAAATGAGATACGATAACCATCTCCACCTAAAGAATGAAATTCGTCATATTCAGAACGATTAGCAACTGTATTAAAAGCTGTTTCAACTAAGTTGTGAATCTGATTTATGAACGTTCTTGTTAACTCGGCTCCCCCTTGTTTTTGAATTTCATTAGTAAAAGTCGAAGATGTAACTAAATCAAGATAAACTACAGTTAATTTAATATTCATAGATGAAGATGACATAAAATAATTACACTAATTACAAATGACGATAAATAACCAAACTAATCAAAACAGAACAAGGAATTACCACAATAGAAGCAATAAAAACATATACTGCATAGGTAAATACCCGAAATTTCAGAAAAGTAATTTCACTATTAATAGTAATTTGTGCAGCAATATCTTTATATTCTTTTTTGTAAGGTTTATTTAATTTAATGTCAAAATAATGCTGATTTAGTGCTTCTAATAAGTCAGTTGGATCATATTTTCTTAAATGTCCAAAAAACCAGAAATTATCCTTATCTGGATTAGTATTATTTAAGTTAAGTCGCAACCCTAAAACACGCTCTAAATTTGTTTTAGGTAAAAAAGACAAAGAACAAACTAAAGCACAAATACAAAGAATAATTGTTGTTAACAATAATCCAATTTTTAATGAATTAGGCAGATTTTGGGCTGTGGACAAAATGGTTATAGTAGCAGTAATAGCAGCACCAGAAAAAGCCAAAAGAATACCATTCTTGGCTTCTGCGAACTTCAGCCACTCATTTACATTCTGGAAAATTGCTATGAGCTTAGAAGAAATTTCATCCATAACTACAAATGTACATAGCATTATTACAAATAGATATTATCACGCTAAGTAGGTTTTTTATCACCCTAGATATAGGAAATTGCAGAGAAATAATAAAATTTAACCATTTCCATGCCTCAAACCCTTGATTTTTCGTTTCATACCTATGTAATCACCAAAATTTTCTTACAGAAAAAACTAGTACAGCAGGGCGTAAATAAACTAATTATTATCAATCACAGCCAAAAAGCTTATGACCTATTACTTTTTACTTTTGCGAAGCGGTACTAGTTTGTTACACAAAAATTACTATTTGGGCTATATGATTAATTCCTATTCAAATAGACGTAATATCACTGAGATTTACAAAATTTACGCTGGCCATCAAGTTCTGGATGTTGCCAAGAATAGGCAAAATGACTAACTGCATTAATTTGAGGTGCAAATCTCCTTAAAGCTGCCATTTGTTGTTCTAAGGGTGGACGGCCTGTTATTGGTTCTCCCCATTTACCAGCTAAAGCAGGAATAACTTTTGTACCTGGTTGCGCCATACTTAAAACTCGTTGCACTTGGTCCATAATACAATTAGCATTTCCACAAGTCGCATAGGACATAGGATGCCATTCTAAAGTATTAGGAAATCTATCCCAAGGTTGTAAACGGGAATCATAACCTTTTCCTATTGTTTGATTACCTTCTGGGAAAAATACTACTCCCGCTGGAATATTATTTTGTGTGGCTGGATAACTAGCTAGGGCAACAAAATCTAATATACCTTGCATGGCGTGAGCAACTGCCAAAAGCCATAAATCTGTTTGTAAAATTGGTTGTTTATCGTTTGCTGTGAGTAATGATTTTTCTGCAACTGGAGGAATACGACCTTCCCACATTGGTTCATCTTCTTGGGGATAAAGTTGATCAACTTCTCCTACATCTCCTGCTGTGATGTATCCTTTACTTAAAAACCGGCGAATTAATTCTAGTCCTTTATTATTTTTGGCACGACGCAATAAAGCTTCTTGAATTGCCGGAGTAAATAACCATAAATCGCCAACTTTTGTAGCTATGGAATCAGTTCCAGCTTGTCGGGGATAGCGTACATAGTCTAATAATAAGCCATCAGGACGACGACGCATTATTTCTTGTACCATGCGGTAAAAATCGGTTTTTGCTTGGGTGTTATAGGGGTCTACAAATACTTGGGAACGGTTATCTACAACTTCTATGCTAGTTTGACCTTTTCCATTACGAGTGATCGCATCTTTTCTACTCTCAATTTGACCATAAGTGTAGCCAAAATTTATTGTAAACATCCAAGCATAAACTTTTAATCCTCTTGCTTGTCCTTTTTTAATTCCTTCAGCTAATAAATCAACTTTTTCTTTTCCTGGAGTACGAACAACAGATGGCCAAACTGTGGGATTATTTGCTACTGGTAACAATACCTGTCCATCATAAAATGCTTCTAAATAAACTTGGTTATAGCCACTATTGACTATATGATCCATTATCTGATCAACTGCTCCGGGCTGAGAGTCACAGGGATACAAACGTAACCAGATAGCTTGAGTTTGTGGCCAATTTTGACGGCGACAATTTTGTAATTCTTCTGCGTGTTCTTTGAGGATTCTGTGATAACGACTTTGAGCATTTCTATTGCCTTTAATGGCTGATAAACGTAGTTCTTCTTTTTGTTTAACTGCTTTTGGTGATAATTGACATAACTCCATTACTTGTGCTGCTGCTGGTTGAGTGCTAAAGTTAGGAATTAACATATTACTGCTAAAGAAAACAGCAAATAGACTGCGACGCAATAATCTTGGTGTGGGAAAGTTGAAAAGAGTTTTGTACATATTGCTTAATTAACCTTAATTGATCTATCTTTTGCTAAATTTCTTACTTAATTAATATATGACAACAGGAAAAATTTATTTAAGGAGTCGTAGGGGCGAAGCATTCGGACAATAACCTGTGATCAAAATTGATAATTTATCGGCCGAATGCTTCGCCCGTATAGGAGAAATATTCATGAATCTAGAGAAATTTTTGCATAAAAAGCAGGCCAAGCCTGCTATTAAGAATATTTGCAAATTATCAACTTTTGCCTAATAATTAACCACCACGGTTAACGACTGCTTCAACACGAGCAAATTCTTTTTCTAGGCGATTTTTCAGCTTTTCAGGTATGGGACGGTTAGGGTAGGAACTGTAATGTCCAGCTAAAGCGTTCAGGGCAGTTCTCATGGTTGTAAAGGAACTCAAGCCAGAAACGGCATTGGATCTTTGATAACGTGCAGAAAAGTCATTGATTTTTTGACGTGCTTCTGCTTGTATTGCTGCTTTATTAGGATCATCTGGTGATAATTCTACGGCTTGTTTTAAGACTTTGACTACGGCCAAGGTGTCTTGACGATAATCTCCGGTTAAGCCGTCTGGACTGCCAGAACAACCCATTAAACCGATGGTGACTACTAAAAGTAGTGCCAGCAGACGCGACCAATAATGCTTCATATCCATTAATTAAATACGTAAATCACAGTCCATCGTATCAGGGAATAGGGGACTGGTGACTGGTGACTGGGTAATGGGTAATTACTTATATTTTTTATTTTTCCCAATCACCAATCCCTAATCACCAATCACCTCATATAAAGTATTCCGTTGTTGATAAGGTCTGTTGAGGGAGGCGATCGCACTTTGCAGGGTTTCTACTTCCATGCACGTACCACCGATAGCCCCGGCCATTGTGGTAATGTGTTCTTCCATTAATGTGCCACCAATATCGTTACAACCCCAAGTTAAGGCTTCTGTCGCCCCAGCTAACCCTAATTTTACCCAACTTGGTTGATGGTTAGGTATGCAGTTTCCTAAGAATATCCTTGCTACCGCAGTGAGTAAAAGTGCATCTGCTAATACTGGTTGATCTCTTCCTACTCGACGACGTAAGGATTTAGGTGCTTCTTGACCCACAAAGGGTAATAAAATAAATTCTGTAATTTTGGCTGGGTATCCTTTTTCTAAGGCTGTTTGTTGCAGCGATCGCAATTTTTCTAAATGTCCTATTTGCTGTTCCGGTGTTTCAATATGCCCCGATAACATGGTACTCGTAGTTGGTACACCTAATTTGTGCGCTGTACTGACAATTTCTAACCAAGTTGCAGTATCTATTTTTTCAGGACATAATACTTTTCTCACTTGATCATCTAACACCTCGGCTGCTGTTCCTGGCATTGAACCCACACCCGCATCACGTAAAGCTTCTATGACATGAGTATAGGAAATTCCGTCAACTCTAGCAATAAACTGGATTTCCTGGGGCGAAAAGGCGTGTAAATGTAGCTGGGGAAACTCTTGTTTAATGGTTTCTACCAATTTAATGTAATAAGGTAAGGATTTACCGTTAATTTGCGCTTGTGGGTTTAATCCCCCTTGCATACAGATTTCTTTAGCCCCTCGACGCACTGCATCTGTAGATTTTTCTAAAATCTGCGCCCAATCTAACCAGTAAGCATCCGTATCACCATCATCCCTTCTGAATGCACAAAAACTACAGTGCTGTTCACAAATGTTAGTAAAATTAATGTTACGGTTGATTACGTAAGTAACAGTCTCACCAGCTTGTTTTTGTCGCAGTTTGTCAGCAGTTTCCCGAATAGTATTTACAGATTCCTGGTCAGTTTGGTTTAATAAAACTACTGCCTCAGATGGTGATATATTAAACCCTAGCAAGGAACACTCAAGAATAGAATCCAAGGTTATATTAGTCACAGCTATTTAAAATTTTATTAATGTATGAATGGAATGAATTAAAAGCTAACTTACTATTTTAATGCTTTGGCTATATGTTAAATTGGTTTTTAAGAGGTTTTCTAAAAAGTTGAGGGCTAACGCTATAGGCGAATATAAATCGCTACCACACAAACAAAATTCACCAGTGAACTAAGGAAAAATTAGGGGTTTCAAACCTGTATAGGTAGCTTTGGCTGTGTAGATGTAATTTCTCATCACCCAAGTGAGACTTTTTAAACATCCTCCAAACGTCTGTTTTATTGTGCATGAGTACCTTTTATCTACCTAAATAAATAATTTCAGATATCAAACCGGATGCCTATAGTTTTTGCAAATAAAATAAAATAAATAAAATAATTAATTTTTTAGACTAAAATATTTTAAATTTTAATTTATGGACTTCGATGCCTCTCATTCCCTATTAAACGTTCCTACTGGTTTATTAAAGATTGCGGAACATCCACCTAGTGATGTTGTAGCTAGAAACAATGATCTTCTCCTATCTCTGGTAATTCCTACTTACAAAGAGCGTGATAATATCGAGAATATCATCAATATCCTCACTGGTTTACTAGATGCAGCGATACCTAATAATTATGAATTAATTGTAGTTGATGATGACAGCCCGGATTTTACTTGGCAGGTAGCACAATCTTTGATACTTGATTATCCGCAGTTGCGGGTAATGCGTCGTCAAGACGAAAGGGGGCTTTCTTCAGCGGTAGTTAGAGGTTGGCAAGCCGCTAAAGGTCGTGTTTTGGGTGTGATTGATGGAGATTTGCAGCATCCACCAGAAGTATTATTACAACTATTACAAAAAATAGAACAAGGGGCGGATTTGGCTTTAGCTAGTCGTCACGTTGAGGGTGGTGGTGTCAGTAGTTGGAGTGTGGTGAGGCGGTTTTTATCCCGTGGGGCGCAGGTTTTAGGGTTGATTATTTTACCAGGGGTATTGGGTAGAGTTACTGACCCGATGAGTGGTTATTTTATGGTGCGTCGAAGTGCGATCGCTGGTGCTACGATGAATCCTGTGGGGTATAAAATTCTTTTGGAGGTGATCGGTAGAGGTAACGTTAGAGAAATTGCTGAAGCGGGTTATGTCTTCCGCGAAAGAACAGAAGGAGAAAGTAAAGTAACGTGGAAGCAATATGTTGAGTATATTCAACATTTAATTCGTTTACGGGTATCTACTGGCAATTTAGGTAAAATAAGTCGCAGAATAGATTTCCCCATTGGCAAATTTATCCGCTTTGGTTTAGTGGGTTTGAGTGGGGTGTTTGTAGATATGGCAGTGCTTTATTTACTCAGTGATGCTTCTACTTTGGCTTTACCTTTAACTCGCAGTAAAATAATTGCTGGTGAAATTGCCATTTTTAATAATTTCCTGTGGAATGATGCTTGGACATTTGCAGATGTGTCCATGCAGCAAAAAGGATGGAAACAACGCATTAAGAGGTTTTTAAAATTTAATGTGGTTTGTTTAGCAGGATTGGTAATTAATGTTTTGGTTTTGAATGTTGTTTATAATTTCTTGATTCCTAATCAGTATATTGCTAACTTGATTGCGATCGCAGTAGCAACAATTTGGAATTTCTGGGTTAACCTCAAATTAAGCTGGCGGGTGACAGATGTAAAATAATCAATTTGATTGGTGATTGGTGATTGGTGATTGGTGATTGGGGAGAAATTCCTTAACTATTGCCTATTCCCTATAAATGGTTTTAACCAAGTTAGAGAAATAGCAAGATCGAGAAGAGTAACTGCTAAGGCAAACCAGAAAATACTCTCTGTGGCTAAGATTAAAAAAGGTAAAATTGCATTATTGAAACTCCAACCAAATTCTATTTGAGTTAATCCGCGTACTAAACCAAAAGCAAATACCGCACCAGATTTAAGGTGACTATTTTTATCTACTCTGATGATATAGCGATAGGTGACACCAAATAGAAAACCAGAAAAACCTGCAATTACAGCACTAAGTATAAATTGTAAATTAATTGGTGAATTAATTATTTGTGAAATTTGTGAAATTTGTGAAATTTGTGAAATTTGTAAATTAATTATTTGTAAATCAATTGACGAACCTTGATGAATATTCAGTATAGGAAAATACTGCTTTAGCAACAACCCATTAACAACAGTCGTAACTAAGAAAGCAGAACCAACGGATAAACTACCAATAACACCTGCTTTGACAGATTCTAACCTTTCTTGCATGAGTTCCATAAACCTGGCCAGCCTTCTGTAAACACCAATGAACAATCTACCGCCTTTTCCCGGTATGATAAACATTAGAAACCTTTTGCAATTATTTGAAAAGTAGAACTATGATTTTGACACTAGGTTGGGTATCACTTCTGGTTGTGTTCACTTGGTCGATTTCTATGGTAGTCTGGGGACGGAACGGACTCTAGAGGAATCGTGGAAAGTCCATTACTGAGTATTTTGGCTATAGTTGCCCTAGTGCTGCTGGTAGGAGTTACAGGTGGTGTAGTCTATTTAACCTTGGCAGATTGGCGCGATCGCCGTCGTCGAGAAGACGAAACCCGTGAACTTAAACGCAGCACTGCCAAACGTCGCTGATTTTACAGCCCATACAAACACATACAAAGCTTTATGTGGGGACATGATTAAATTCGTGTCTCCACATATTTTATGGCAACAGGAGGCAGGACTTTTTTATTTTGGATTTTGGATTTTGGATTTTGGATTTTGGATTTTGGATTGTTTTTGTTATCTCCAATCTAAAATCTTCTTCACTCCCTATTTATTCCCTTCTTGCTGTCACCTGTCACCTGTCACCTGTCACCAGTCACCTGCTATATCTACTTCCCCTGGTAGATCCAAAGCGATTAATAAAGCCTGTGCTAGATGTGCCATCACAGCGTCAGAAAGTACACCTCGTAATCGCAAAAAGCGCGTTTTAGATAATACCCGCACCTGATCTGCCATTGCGATCGAGTCTTTTCTCAGTCCGCCATCTGGTGCTAAAATTAAAACTTGAGTGGGGTAAACCCGCTTGCCGGTTTGATAAGTCGTGCAAGGTACTGCCAAAACAACTGGGCTAGATAAATTAATTACGTCACGACTGACAATAATTACGGGGCGAGTTCCTCCTTGTTCTGAACCTTCAGTCATTTCTAGACGCGCATCGTACACTTCACCCCTTCTCATCGTGGAGATTCCCCTAGCTGCAACGCCTCCCATTGAGCCGTAGCAAATTCCGCCTCCATTCTTAAAACTTCTGCTTGATAATCTGGATCTCTGGTCATTTCCGCTAAAGCGGCATCAATTTCGGCTCGCCTTTGTGCTGCTAGTTCTCGCTTCAAGGCTTGCACCACAAACTCATTTCTACTTTTGGCTTTCCCCTCTAACACAGCTTTATCAGTCGCTTCTAACAATTCTTTCGGGATCGTTAACGTCGTGCGAATAGTTTCTACTTTCATGGCGCGTTCAGTCTGTGATGTCTGAAGTGATGCCTTTTATGATATCGTTTTCGGCATCCATTAGGAACTGTAAATTTGTCATTGGTAATTGGTAATTGGTGATTGGTAATTGGTGATTGGTGGGTTATTATTCTCCCCTACACCCCCAAACAAATTTAAACCCCCCAAACGTAAAATGTCAGGGGGGTTAGCAATTGCAAAAAAACAGGCTCTATATCCATAAATTAATTATTCACTTGGGAAAAATAACCTTGGGGCAATATATGATCATCGGTACTGGAATACTCTTGTTTGATTTTGATTTAAGACTTACCGCGTTTAAGCGAACCATCAGCATATAGTTCTAGGGGTACTAATTCAGTTTTGCCATTAGCTTTTACTTGGGAGTAAACTACTTTGAGCAAAGGAGAGTGGTTTTCATTGTAACGTAAACACATAACATATCCTCTCTTGTCTGTTACAAATTTTTCTGGTCTTCAAGGCAGTTGATCTCTATAATATAAAGATGTTTTTTAAGTTGTTTGTAGTTTGCATTGCCTTGATTGAGTGTTTTTTTCTCTTTACTTTATAATACCAAAGAAAAGCTTAAATTTGGGAAAAATAGCGGTAAATATCATGAAGATTTGAACAAGTTAGCAAATAATGTTGTCAGTGGAAATTATTAGATATACTTACTGAAAGCACAATTTAGTTACCCAAAAAATCATATATAAATAACAACTGGTTATGATCTGTAATTCCCTCATGATTTGCCAGTTAATTGATTGCTTGGGAAGAGAAATTTACGTCACAGTTACAGAGTATAATTGATTTATAACTTTACTGACAAACTAAGTAAGTCGGTACAAAAAAAACAAGCAAGTACAAAAATGTAAAATTGCTAAAAACCTATTCCCTTCTGCCTCCTGCCTTCTGCCTCCTGCCTTGCCATAACGACAATTTTTAATGCCTACCTACTTATGAAAACACCCACAGAACTGCCAACTCGCTTAGATTACTACTACCAACAAATCAAAACCATTATTCTCGCTCGTCAAAATCCTATCACGGGTTTGTTACCTGCGAGTACCGCAATTACCGCTCATGGTGATTATACTGATGCTTGGGTGCGAGACAATGTTTATAGCATTTTGGCAGTTTGGGGTTTAGCACTGGCATACCGAAAAATAGATAATGATCAAGGACGTACTTACGAACTTGAATATAGTGTTGTTAAATTAATGCGTGGTTTGCTCTTCGCTATGATGCGACAGGCGCATAAAGTTGAAAAATTTAAACATACCCAATCTTTGTTAGATGGACTGCATGCCAAATACAACACAGCTACTGGTGATATTGTTGTTGGTGATGATGAATGGGGACATTTACAACTAGATGCCACATCTATATATTTGCTGATGTTGGCAGAAATGACAGCAGCAGGTTTATCAATTATTTTTACCTTGGATGAAGTTAACTTTGTCCAAAATTTAGTTTATTACATTGGTAGAGCTTACCGCACACCAGATTATGGAATTTGGGAGCGAGGTAATAAAATTAATCATGGTAAGGCAGAATTAAATGCTAGTTCTCTGGGAATGGCAAAAGCTGCACTAGAAGCTATCAATGGACTGAATTTATTTGGTGTGCATGGTAGTCAAGCATCAGTAATTCATGTTTTACCAGATGAAATTTCTAGAGCGAGAATTACTTTAGAATCTTTATTACCAAGAGAGTCTGCATCTAAAGAAGTTGATGCTGCATTATTGAGTATTATTAGCTATCCTGCTTTTGCTGTTGAAGATGCACAACTGAGGGAACGCACATATAAGGAAATTATTAATAAATTAGCTGGTAAATATGGCTGTAAACGCTTCCTCAGAGATGGACATCAAACAATTTTAGAAGATACTCATCGGTTACATTATGAACCTTGGGAACTGAAACAATTTGAGGATATTGAATGTGAATGGCCGCTATTTTTCACTTATTTAGTGCTTGATGCTATTTTTCGTCAAGACCAGGAACAAGTGCAAAAATACCAAGAATTGTTAGCAGCATTACTGGTAGAAAGAGATGGTTTCCAGTTATTACCAGAATTGTATTATGTACCAGAGGAAAAGATTGAAGCGGAGAAATTAAATCCCCATTCCCAAACAAGATTACCTAATGAAAATATCCCCTTAGTTTGGGCGCAAAGTTTGTATTTTCTGGGGCAAATGTTGAGTGAAGGTTTAATCGCAGTAGGTGATATTGATCCCTTGGGTAGACATTTGTGCGTGGGTAAAAAACGGGAAGCAATGATACAAATTGCTTTATTGGCAGAAAATGAAGAAGTGCAAGCACAATTAGAAGTATATGGCATTGAAAGTCAAACACCCAACCAAGTAGAACCCATTCAAGTGAGACAAGCTGGGGAATTATCAGAAATTTATACGCAAATTGGACGCAATGATCAATTAGGTTTAACAGGTCGTCCGGTGCGAAGGTTGCGGAGTTTGACAACTTCCAGAATATTTAAAATTCAAAATCAAACTGTTGTATTTTTACCTGCTTTCTTAGATGCACAGCAGTTTTATTTAACGCTAGATTATCATTTTCTGCTGGATCAAATTAGAGGTGAATTGGCTTATATCCAAAAATATTGGAGTGATTTAGGTCGTCCTATTTTGACATTGATGATTACTCGCACGATGCTAGAAACAGGTTCAGATGCATTATTAGCATTAATGCAAGAACTGAAAAATGGTGTTTGCGGTGGTGTGCAGGTAAAATTAGGCAAGTTAAATCAATTAATGTTGACTGGGGCAATTCAAAGAATTGATTTTATTACAGATATAGAATTATTCTGTCCTCCAGTTAAAAATGCGAGATTACGTTGTTATTACTTGGTTTCTCAGCCTGAGAAAAATTGGCGGTTGGGACATACTCAAGAATTTCAAATGGAATGTGAAACTAACTTAGATTTGTTACTAAGTTATTTACGTTCCTCAGAAAATATCTATGAACAAATTGAATTACTGCAAACTTTAAATCGGTTAAAGGGTTTGGATTTTGATACTGGTTATGGTGAAGATGGTTATAGTGTGACAGTGGGTGATTTATTGGATGAAGTTTACACTAAAGCAGGTTATTTAGGTTTGTGGGCGGTGGTGCGTCGTGCTGCTGGTTTACGGCAAATGGTGGATATTGGTTTATCGGATGCGGTGACAAGTATTTTGGTAAGAGGTAAACAAATTGCTGTAGGTAGGGCTTATAGTGAAGCTTCGTTAATAATTGTACCAAAATCACATCATGAAATTGCCGAGAAAATTAATAATTTCTGTCGGGAAGATATCAGAGACAGGGTTTTAACTCAAGAAATTCTCATTTATTTAGGTGTGTTAATCAAAACAGAACCAGAATTATTTAAAGGACTTTTAACACTGAGGGTTGGTTATTTAATTCTGTTAATTACTAGCGAATTAGCTCAAGAATTAGGTGTGACCCAAGACGAAGCTTATGATCACCTGATGCAGCTTTCACCTTATGAAGTGAAACTGCGTTTGGAAAAAGTTTTAACAAGTTATAGTGGGGTGAGTGGTTTATTACGTCAACAAGAATCACTGCATATTAAGCAAAAAGAAAGTGATATTGCTTGGGTAGTGCAACCTGTAATTAGTGAAGATGAAATTGCCGTGACTCCAGAAAATTGGCGGAGATTTCGTCAAGCGGAAGGGGCAATAAATCGAGTTCCCAAGGACTTTTTTAAACAAGTTTGGTTGTTAATGCACCATTGTAAAGGTTTGGTGATTGGCGATAAGTTGGAAAGACGGAATCGTTTAGAAAGTGAGGTGATGATTTCGGAAATGACTGCGGGTGAAAGAAATTTTGCCTTGAGAATTGAACATTTACTCAATAAAATTGAAGCGCCAGAATATCGCCAAGTAAATGTGGAAGCGTTGATGGAGTTAGGAGCTATAGCTGCGAATAACCCTAATTTACAAATTCAAGATTATATAGTATTAGATGTGTTAATTGGTCACGCAGTGCGGTTAGCGTGGTTAGAAAAAAATCCTGAACGGGGCGATCGCTATGATGAAGATAAAGGTTTAGCATGGCCTCAATTTTACAACACTTCACCCAGAGATTGCGCTAATTATATTTTGAAAGCCTTGAAGTTCTTGACAGAATTTGCGAGGGATTTTTAAACTCAAAATTAGGACATTAATCCAAAATCATGCAACTTCTAGTTGTGGCTGGTAATTGGTAATTGGTAATTGGTAATTATC
>NZ_BJCE01000043.1:0-30829 GCF_005402885.1 Sphaerospermopsis reniformis | reverse complement strand
GGGGACTGGGAAGATTTATTCTTTTCCATCAAAGTAAGCACAGATTTTAAAGGATTAATTTCCCAATCACCAATCACCAATCACCAATCACCTAACTAGCGATCGCTCGTTTGTAGGCTTCATCTAACACTTCTGATAGTGTAGGATGGGCGTGAACCAAATAAGCCAAATCTTTTACAGATTGACGGTTAGCAACTGCGGCGGATGCTTCGTGAATTAAACTGGAAGCGTGTGCGCCGAAAATATGCACACCTAACACCTCACCTGTATCTGAACGATAAATTACTTTAGCAATACCATCGGCTTCGTTTTCTGCCAAAGCTTTAGAATTACCTTTAAAGTAACTCTTACTGGTAGCAATTTCAAACCCTTCTGCTAAACCTAATTCTTGGGCTGCTGTTTCTGTTAAACCCACATAACTCACTTCTGGATGGGTAAAAGCTGCTGCGGGAATACTACGATAGTCTACCGTTTTGTTTTTACCCAGGATATTTTCTACAGCAATGATACCTTGAGCCGAAGCGGCATGAGCCAACATCATTTTACCGTTAGCATCACCAATGGCATAGAGGTTAGGAACTACTTCACCTGCTGACAGCACCTCCATGCCATCATTTACAGGGATAAAATTCCGTTTATCCAGTTCTACACCCACAGATTCTAAACCGAGATTTTTAGTAGTGGGGATGCGACCTGTAGCTACTAAACAAGCATCAACTTCTAAAACTTCTAAATCTTCTTTTGTTTGGAAGTTTGCTAACTCAATGACAACAGGAGAACCAGGAATTACCCTTTTAGCGTATATTCCGACCTTAGTTTCAATATCACGGGGAGTAATTAAAACTCTTTCTGCCAGTTTAGCAATATCCCGATCAAATCCTGGCATTAACACATCCAGGGCTTCAATCATGGTAACTTCACAACCCAAAGCAGTGTAAACATCAGAAAATTCTAAACCGATGTAACCACTACCAATAATAGCGATCCACTGAGGCAGAGATTCTAATTTTACACCTTGGTCACTGGTAAAGACTGTTTTACCGTCTATTTCTATTCCGGGAGGAACAAAGGGAACAGAACCAGGAGAAAGAATAATATTTTGAGCAGTGATAGTTTTGTCACCACTATCCGTCATCACGCTGACTTTCTGTGAACCAGCGATTTTTCCCCACCCCCGGATAATATCGACTCCCAGACGTTTGAGACTGTTGGTTAAGTCACCTTGAATTTTCGAGACAAGATTATTAGCATGATTAGCGATCGATTCTCGTTCAAATTCTACACCACCAATTTGAATCCCCAAAGACTTGAGATGGTGGGCGTTACGTAACTCCCGCACCTTACCAGAAGCAGCTAACAAAGCTTTGGAAGGAATACAACCTCTGTTAACACAGGTTCCTCCCATATCTCCAGCTTCAATAATCGCTGTTTTCAGACCATAATGAGCAGCGTGTAGGGCTGCGCCATGTCCACCTACACCTGCGCCAATAATCACTAAATCGTAATCAAATCCAGAACTCACGTTAGTTTCCCCGTTTCTTTAACCTACTTATTTTTAACTTCATTCCCCCCGCTAAAACAGTTCACTTAGTGCGATCGTGTTCAGAATGGGGATAACCTTAGAATTATAGTTATATTTGGATGATGGATTTTTCATGACATTTTGCCATTTTACCTGATTTCCCGATCATCTAAACTTTTATGCTTACAGCACACTAAGCGTTAGCATTCAACCCACCTTCCGCACCCTAAACCTTGTAGAGACGTTGCATACAACATCTCTACATTCTTTTTCAGAGAGGTCTAATTAGTTAAATTCGTGACTTTTTCAAACCTTGGATTTCTGAGGGTGTAAGGTTGCGCCATTCACCTAGTTGTAAACCAGTTAATTGTAAGTGAGCAATACTCACCCTGATTAATCTTAAAGTGGGAAATCCTACCGCAGCAGTCATGCGTCGCACCTGGCGGTTTTTCCCTTCTGTGAGAGTCATTTCCAGCCAAGCTGTAGGAATATTTTTCCTAAATCTAATCGGGGGGTTGCGCTCACTCACTATAGGTTCTTCTGAAAATAGTTTAACTTGGGCGGGGCGAGTTCGGTAATCTTGAATTTCTATTCCTGTGCATAGTTTTTGGATAGCTTCTGCATCAGGAATGTTTTCTACCTGCACCCAGTAGGTGCGTTTATGCCCAAACCGGGGGTTAGCAAGACGATGCTGTAACTGTCCATGATTAGTTAACAACAATAAACCTTCACTGTCCCAGTCTAAACGCCCCACAGGATAAACATCAGGCACATCAATATAGTCTTTCAGGGTAATGTGTTTAGGAGATTCTTGGGTAAATTGACTCAGGACACCGTAGGGTTTATGAAAAATAATATACTTAAATTCATTGGTCATTATCTTGAAAAAAAACGGAGAAGGAGGGATTCGAACCCTCGTTGAAGTTTCCCCCAAACAGACTTTCCAGGTCTGCGCCTTAAACCACTCGGCCACCTCTCCAGGTGTCATGAATTTTCATTCTAAACCAAACTTGTAAAAAATGCAATGATTAGATCAAAGATTTTTACAATAAATCTACAATCTCACATTCTCTAGCAAAAATCAAGATGGTTCAGACCCATACAGTCAAAGTTCACAACCGCCAAACAGGCGTATCACATACCCTGCAAGTTCCAGAAGACCGTTATATTCTGCATACAGGGGAAAATCATGGCATAGAACTGCCTTTTTCTTGCCGGAATGGGGCTTGTACAACTTGCGCTGTCAGGGTAATCTCAGGAGAAATTTACCAACCAGAAGCTATTGGTTTATCCCCAGATTTACGCCGACAAGGTTACGCTTTGTTGTGTGTGAGTTATGCTCGTTCTGATTTAGAAGTAGAAACACAAGACGAAGACGAAGTTTATGAACTTCAATTTGGGCGCTTTTTTGGTAAAGGCAAAGTCAAAGCGGGTTTACCTTTAGATGAAGATTAGAGGCAAATAATAAACAATGAAGATTGTCCCAAGGTGCAGCTACTTACAGGCTAAAATTGCCGTATTAGTATCCTATTTGGGTATTTGGGCGCAAAAAGTAGCAATTTTATCTTGTTTGTTGTTGTTGGTCAGTTGTCAAGGCAAAAATCAGCCAGCAAACATACCCACAGTAGTCACAGTAGCGCGGGTTGTCAGCGGACAAACTTTAGAAGTGCTGGGATTGGGAGAACAACCAAATATAACTTCCCAAGTCCGCTTAATCGGTTTAGATGCGCCTGATTTACGTCAGCGTCCTTGGGGCGAGGATGCTAAAGCACTTTTAGAAAAGTTAATTAATGATGGTGATGGCGGGAAAAAATCTCTCAAGTTAGAGTTTGACCTGGAAACCAAAAACAGGTTTGGGCAAATCTGGGCTTATGGGTGGAAAGATCAGGTGTTTTTGAATGAACAAGTGATCAAACAAGGGTATGCTCTATTTGTGGGGCGATCGCCTAATCACAAATACAATCAACGCTTAGAAAATGCCCAACTTTGGGCAAGACTGATGGGACAAGGTATCTGGAACCCAGAAAACGCCATGCGTCAAACTCCTGGTGAATATCGGCGGATGAATAAGTGATTGGTGATTGGTGATTGGTGATTGGTGATTGGGTTATTAATCCTTCCCATCTCCTAGAACTCCTAGAACTCCTGAACTCCTGAACTCCTAGAACTCCCAGAACTCCTGACTCCTGACTTCTTGAACTCCTTCTCATGACTAACTTACAAATTTTTCTCGATATCGCTACCGAAGCTGCCTTATCTGCTGGTGTGGTTTTGCAAGATTATTTAGGTAAAGTAGAGGATGCTATTACCGAAAAAGGCAGACCTGGTGATTTAGTTACCGCTGCTGATAAAGCTTCTGAAAAAGTGATTTTGGAAATTATCAACCGTCACTTTCCCCAACATTCCATCCTCGCGGAAGAATCAGGAAAATTGGGAAATCAAACCAGTGAATATCTCTGGGCTATTGACCCTCTAGATGGTACAACTAACTACGCCCATCAATATCCCTGTTTTGCTGTTTCCATTGGTTTGTTTATTCAGGGAGTGCCAAAAGTCGGTGTAATTTATGATCCTTTCCATAATGAATTATTCCGGGCTGCTGCTGGTTTAGGTGCAACACGCAACCGCAGACCTATCAAGGTTTCTCAAACTTCTGAACTGAGTAAAAGTTTGTTAGTAACAGGATTTGCTTATGACCGCAGGGAAACCAAGGATAATAACTATGCAGAATTTTGTCATCTTACCCATCTTACCCAAGGCGTAAGGCGTGGCGGTTCTGCTTCTCTAGATTTAGCTTATGTTGCCTGTGGCCGTGTGGATGGTTATTGGGAAAGAGGTATTGCACCTTGGGATATTGCTGCTGGTATAATTTTAGTTCAGGAAGCTGGGGGTCAGGTGACAGCTTATAATGGTGGAGATTTACAAATTGATTCTGGGAGAATTTTGGCTACTAACGGTTATATTCATAACAGTCTGAGTCAGAAACTAATGCAAATTTCGCCTTTGTCAGCTTGGTAAGATGAGGAAAATAGGTGAGTAGTTGTTAACTCAATATTACTGACAGGGTAAACTATAAAAAATTGCTGCTAGGTTGCAATATTTCTATATGTCTATCAAAATAGATGGCGAATTATTTAAATATGATTTTATAGATCATCACGCAGTTTTGTGTGTTCCAGTTGATGCGAGTGCAGGTGAAGTTCGCAAACGTTATCTGAAAATTGCCCGTCGCTTGCACCCAGATAGTGCTGCTGTGATCAAAAGTCATGAAAAAGAGCAAGTCCTAAGTTGGCAATGATATATTTACGGCAAAATCAGCTAAAAATGGCTAAAATTTACTTTGAAAATGCCCTGAAATTAGATCCAAATGACAAATTAGCTTTGGAATGGAAGCCTAAACTTGATAAAGTTTTAGAAAATCAATCTTGTACTCATCAGGGAAGGAAACCTGCCAATAATGGAGATACCCAACCCGATAAGTCTAGAAATGGTGGTTTGTTCGGTGGTTTGTTTGGTGGGAAGAAAAAATAATGGTGTATCAACCAGCAGCGGGAGCTAGGGATTTATTACCCTTGGATGTGGCTCAAAAACGCTGGATTGAAGATAGATTACAACAGGTTTTTCATCGTTGGGGATATCACAGGATTATCACCTCAACGCTGGAACGGATGGATACGCTGATGGCAGGTGAAGCAATTCAGCGCCATAAGGTCATACAATTACAAAATGGGCAAGATGAGGAATTGGGTTTGCGTCCAGAACTCACCGCTTCTATTGCTCGGACTGTAGTTACTCGCATGGCTGAAGCAGCCTATCCCCAACGGTTGTATTACAATGCTAATGTATTTCGCCGCAACTGGGAAAAGCGCCATAATCAGCAGCAGGAGTATTATCAAGCTGGGGTGGAGTTGCTGGGTGCGGACGGGTTACTGGCAAATGCAGAAGTGCTTTTGTTGGTAGCTAATTGTTTAGAAGCTTTATATTTGCGTGGATGGCAGTTGATTTTAGGTGAGGCGGGAATTACTAAATCTCTGCTGGATGCTTTTCCGGCTAATATCAGAAGTGAAGTGAGAAATGCGATCGCTAATTTAGATCGTGTAACTCTCGATACTTTACCTCTGAGTGAAGAATTGCACCAACGCGCTAGAATCATGTTAGATTTACGTGGTAAAAGTGCTGATGTGCTGCAAAAAGTCAGCAGTTTAAATTTAGATGCTGACCAACAAGCAGCGGTAAATAACCTGAAATCCCTGGTAGAATTACTGGAATCAGAAGGTAAATTTTCTTTGATTCTGGATCTCAGCTTGATTCAAACTATTGACTACTACACAGGAATTGTGTTTGAAGTAGTTAGTGATACTGAAGGTCAGGCGTTAGTTTTAGGGCGTGGTGGTCGTTATGACCAACTTTTAGGGCTATATCATCCCCAAGGGCAAAATATTCCTGGGATTGGTTTTGAATTAAGCATTGATGATTTATACCAAGTTTTAGCATCGAGTCAGCAATTACCGCAAAGTATTCCTGCAAGTAACTGGTTAGTAGTTCCAGAAGATCAAAATGCTGATGCTGCTGCTTTTGCTTATGCCCAAAAATTACGAGATTCTGCCCATTTAGTGCGGGTAGAAATGGATTTGGGGGGAAGGGATGCCGAAGCAATTCGGAACTATGCACGCGATCGCTCTATCGCCCAAATAGCCTGGATTAACTCTGATGGTACACCCACAATTGAAGCAGTTAGTTAACAGGTAATACAGCCATCAGCCGTTAGCTATCAGCCGTCAGCTAATGTTAATCTTTACCTTTGCGGTTCTTTTCCTGTTATTCGTTGATTAATAAAAGCTGAAAGCTGATCACTGAAAGCTGATTACTTGCGTTAATATTACAAATTGTTAACTTAGAAACTGCTGATTCAATCAAGAGAGGGGAACGAGAAAATGCCACATACAATAGTAACGGAAGTTTGTGAAGGGGTTGCTGACTGCGTAAGTGCTTGTCCTGTAGCTTGTATTCATGAAGGACCAGGTAAAAACATTAAAGGTACAGATTGGTACTGGATAGACTTTGCTACCTGTATCGACTGTGGCATCTGTTTACAAGTTTGCCCAGTAGAAAACGCAATTTTAGCAGAAGAACGCCCTGAATTGCAGAAAATTTCAGAATAGGTGATTGGTGATTGGTGATTGGTGATTGGGAAAAAACTTTACCTATTACCTATTACCTATTACCTATTACCTATTACCTATTCCCTGTTCCCTATTCCCTATTCCCTATTCCCTATTTCTTATGACTAATAACTATTTATTAGAAGTTGAAAATGTCCATGCTGGATATATTAAAGATGTCGATATATTGCAGGGTATTAATTTTCGAGTTGAACGAGGAGAATTAGTAACTGTAATTGGCCCTAATGGTGCTGGTAAATCTACGTTAGCAAAAACAATTTTTGGACTTTTGACACCCCACACAGGTACGATTACCTTTAAAGGGGAAAAAATTAATGGTTTAAAATCCGATCAAATTGTGAAAAAGGGAATGTGTTATGTTCCGCAAATTGCCAACGTTTTTTCATCATTAACAATAGAAGAAAATTTAGAAATGGGGGCTTTTGTGCGGAATGTTCCCCTGAAACCTTTGAAGGATAATATATTTGCAATGTTTCCCAGATTGAGCGATCGCCGTCGTCAACGTGCAGGAACTTTATCAGGTGGAGAAAGACAAATGTTAGCGATGGGTAAAGCTTTAATGTTAGAACCTAGTTTATTATTATTAGATGAACCTTCCGCGGCTTTATCTCCGATTTTGGTAACACAGGTATTTGAACAAATCAAACAAATTAATCAAGCTGGTACTGCGATAGTTTTAGTAGAACAAAATGCTAGAAAAGCTTTAGAAATGGCTGATACAGGGTATGTGTTAGAATCAGGACGTGATGCAATGTCTGGACCTGGGAGAGAATTATTGAATGATCCAAAAGTGGGAGAATTATATTTAGGTGCGGGAGGACATTAAATAAAGAGTCAGGAGTCAGGAGTCAGAACTATGCACATTGAAAAATTACATTTACAGAATTTTCGAGGTTTTCAAGAACTGAAATTGAAACTTCCTCCAGATTTAGCTGTTTTCATTGGATCTAATGGTTCAGGTAAATCATCTATTTTAGATAGTATTGCTATACTTTTGTCAAGATTTATATTTGAATTACTGCCCAAGAAACCTTACAAAAAGTTAGATTTTGATTTAACAGAGGATGATATAAATATAAATGCACATAGAACACAACAATCTATTCGCATTGTAATTTACTCAGATATAAAAATGTCTTGGGATATTTCCAGAGATAGAAATGAATTTAAATCTATAACAAAGAAAACAGAAATTAATCAGTATGTTTCTCACGTACATAAATTACCATTATTAGTTTATTATCAAACACAGCGAATAGTTATAAACTCTGGTTTTGGAAAAAGAGTTATTAGTAAACCTAATCAATTTGATGCTTATAAATCGTCATTTTCAAACAATATCAACGATTTTAAAGATTTTTTTTATTGGTTTAAAGAAGAAGAGGAATATGAAAATGAAATTCGATTAAGAGAAAATAATAGCTTTAGAAATAGCAACCTTGAAATTGTTAGAAAAGCTATAGAAATATTTTTAGAATCTTTCCCCAATAGCCAATTCGTAAACCTTCATATTGCTCGTGTAAGTAGTAGTAAAGAGTTAAGTAGTCATCGTCTTAATAGTCCTTCATTAGTTATCGAAAAAAATGGTGAAATTTTTAAACTAGAGCAACTTTCCGATGGTGAAAAAACCTTATTGATGATAGTAGTTGACATTGCCAGAAGGTTAGCAATTTTAAATCCTAGTATTACTGATCCTTCAGAAATACTGCAAACCGGAACAGGAATAATATTAATTGATGAAATAGATTTACACTTACATCCTCAATGGCAAAGAATAGTCATTCCTAGTTTTAGAAGAACATTTCCCAACTGTCAATTTATTGTTACTACTCATTCACCTCAAGTTTTGAGTGGAGTAAACAGAGAAAACGTATTTATTTTAGAAGATGGAAAAGTTTTAGAATTTACGCCCCACACATTTGGTAGAGATAGTAATTCAATTCTGTTTGAAGTTATGGGTGTAGAAAAAAGACCTGTGAAAATGCAAGAGAGAATAGACGAATGTTTTAAAATGATAGATAATGATAACTTAGAAGCAGCGAAACTAGAATTACAAAAATTATCTGAATTATTAGGAAATAATGATCCAGATATGATTCAAGCCTATACACTTATTGACTTTTTAAGCAGAGTAGAATGAAACGTATTATTAAAGGTGCTGAACCTCCATGTCTTTTAAAATATCGTCAGACACAGGATGCAAACTATGATGATTATCGTCCAAAAGAACCTTTAAAAAGGGCATTATTAGCAGAACAAGGTTATATTTGTTGCTATTGTATGCAACGAATATCTATAGATAATATGGAAATTGAACATAATAAACCTCAAGCTGATAATCCACATTTACAACTAGACTATAAAAATCTAATAGCTTCTTGTTCAGGTAATAGAGGTCAAGGAAAAAAGAATTTATAGTCATTTAACTTAAGAATGAGACATTAAGCTGCACAATAATCACGGATGATTTCATCTAAGGGTGTATTTGAAGGAGCATACATTCTGGCTCTCTTTAAAGCACTAAAATCATGCTCAATATCGTTCAAATCAGGAGAATACTTAGGGAGGAATATGACCTGATGACCTGCATCTTCAACTATTTGTTTAATCACTGTTTTTCGATGAATTGGTGCATTATCCATAATCAAAACTGATGTAATGGTTAATGATGGTAATAAATATATTGATAACCAGCCTTCAAAACCTTCCGCATTCAAACTTCCTGTGAATATCATTGGTGCGATTAAATCTTTTTTTCCTTTTCTTCTACCTGCGACTAAGTTTTCTCTTTTTCCCCTCTTTCCTTGTCTATCTCCATAAACCTTTTTCCCTCTTTTTGACCAAGCATAAATACAATCTGGAAATTCTTCAAATCCTGATTCATCAACGAATACTAAACTTTTACTCCCATATATTTTGATTAATTTTCGTAAATCCTGATAATATTTTATCCTTTCTTTTCTACTTCTTTCTCGATAACGTAGTTCTTTTTTTTTCTGGTTATTTTCATTTTTTTTAGTGCCTTAAAAATTGCAGTTGTACTTACGCCGAATTTTTCGGCTCTCTGTTTTAATCTAGCTTCTGGATTTTCTTGTATATCTTTTGACAATTCTCTTATATCTAGCGTTCGCTGACGATGTTTTACCTTTGTTGCTGCCAGTTCCTTTCTCTCCAGCCATCTGTAGATTGACGCTCTTCCTATTCCAAACACTTGCGCCGCTTTGGTGACTCTACCACCATTTTCTATATAATCTACTACTTTTTGTCTTAAATCTAAACTATAAGCCATGATTTCTACTCCTATACCTTCTCTCTTCAATCTTACACTCTTTTTGTCTCATTCTTAAGTTAAACTACTATAAATAAAAAATTTCCTAACAAAACATGGTCACAAGAAGCTATTAAAAAGAAACTAGAAGAACTAAGTAGCAAAGATGCAGATGGTAAGTATAGTCCATACTGTCAATCTATTGTTTGGTATTTAAGCA
The DNA here is from genome assembly GCF_005402885.1 of Sphaerospermopsis reniformis. Classification (NCBI taxonomy): domain Bacteria; kingdom Bacillati; phylum Cyanobacteriota; class Cyanophyceae; order Nostocales; family Aphanizomenonaceae; genus Sphaerospermopsis; species Sphaerospermopsis reniformis. The sequence goes on along the minus strand of NZ_BJCE01000043.1, from coordinate 20,636 downwards.
AAAGATTAAATAACCCTTAAACCGTGTAATTTGGTACTCTAGAATCATAATTAAATCTGATATGTTTTGAAAAACAGTACAGATTTGAGATAAAATCATGAGTAGAATTAACGGTTTTGTAGGTCGTCGTCACTTCTTAAAAATCGCAGGTTTAACTACATTAAGTATTGGTAGTCTGACTGCTTGTAATGAAATCATTAATAACCGTTCAGAAATTATCATTCCTCAAAAAAATCCCAATCCTAACCCAGTCAGTGCAACAGAAGCACAAAAAAGATTAATAGCAGGAAATAAAAGATTTTACAATCAAAATCGCCGATATCCTAACCAAACAAAAAGACGTTTACAATCAATTTCGGAAACACAATATCCCTATGCAGCAATATTAGGATGTGCAGATTCTCGCGTACCACCAGAATTAATTTTTGATCAAGGATTAGGAGATTTATTTGTTGTGCGTGTAGCTGGTAATATTGCTAGTGATGAAGCTATTGGTAGTTTAGAATATGCTACCACAGCCTTAGGTACACAATTAATTGTAGTGTTAGGTCATAAAAACTGTGGTGCAGTTGCAGCAGCAATCAGAAACAAACAAGTACCGGGAAATATTGATACTATTGTTGATGGTATTCAACCAGCAATATCTGAAAATCAAGAGAGAGATAATGATACTAATAATGATATTAATAATGATATTAATAATAATGATATTAATAATGATAGAGATGCTGTCATTAGTAACATTCAATTTCAAACAGAAAAAATGCAAAGAAGTTCACCCATTTTAGAGCAGTTAATCAGCGCAGATAGATTAAAAATTATCGGTGCATTTTATGATATTGATACAGGTAAAGTTAATTTTCTGTAAAATCTATGTAAAATCTATGTAAAATTTATGTAATATGCAACAATATGTAATAATATGTAATTAATAGCTAGATTAGCTTTTGAATATCTTAATTACAGAATCTATGATTTATGAAGATTTTAAAAATTAATGATCAAAACTTAGAAAGTATCAATCTTCATGCTGAAAAAACCTACCCTGATGAATGTTGTGGGTTAATACTGGGTTATCTCAGTCATGACGTGAAAACTGTTGTAGAAGTAATACCTACAGAAAATGTATGGAATACGGAAAAAGATAATTTTACAGAAAACCAGGAAGAATATAGTACCAGAAGAAGATATGCGATCGCTCCCTTTTTCATGTTACAAATACAAAAGGAAGCGAGAAACCGCAATTTAAATATAATTGGTATTTTTCATTCCCATCCTGACTATCCCGCTATCCCCTCAGAGTGGGATAGAATCTATGCTTGGCCAGAATATTCTTATATTATTGTATCAGTGAATCAGGGTAAAGCAGGTGAATTAAATAGTTTTTGTTTAGATGAAAATCATCAGTTTCAAGCTGAAACAATTGAACGTATAATTTTAGCAACTTGACGTTAACTAAGATCCAAGAATTAGACTCTCTAAAAAACCCATTTCTAATTCTGAAGCAGGTTTACCACCACCACCTGCTAATAAATTTAAATATTTTCGCAACAAGTGTTGCATATTGGGAGTACGATATTGAGGACTAATTTGGGATAAGGCATTTTCCCAATTAATTTTAGTGGGGATGTTACCATATCCCGCCAAATATATAGCTTCTCTAACTAATTTATCTAATTCTGCTCCTGAATATCCGGCGGTTTTATCTACGAGATATTCTAATATAGAGGATGGAGTCGGTGGTAATTTATAAGCAGTAATTCGCTTTTGTAAAATCTGATATCTTTCTTCTGTGTTAGGTGGCATAACTATGAAAATTTCATCAAATCTTCCAGCACGAAATAATTCGGGAGGTAATTTTTCTCTATCATTAGAAGTGGCAATGAAAAAGATCGGATATTCGTGATCATTTAACCATGATAAAAATGTCCCAAACTGTCTCGTACTAACTCCTGAACTATCACCCCCAACCCCCGCAAAAGCTTTTTCAATTTCATCCATAAACAGGATATTTGGTGCTGATGCTTCTATTGCTCTGAGTGCTTGAAAAGTGTTACTTTCTGATTCTCCTACCCAGCGAGATTGTAAGCGAGCAATTTCAAAATTAATCTGCGGTACACGCCATTGTTGAGCGATCGCTCTAGCTATAAATGTTTTACCACAACCAGGAAAACCTTCTAATAAAATAGCACGCGGACGTAATTCTGGCTGGGAATCTTGAGCAAACCAAGACTCTCGACTATAAATCCATTCTTTGACTTTACTTAATCCTCCCACATCTCTTAAACCTTGACCAGAGGGAGCATAATATTCTAAAACTCCAGTTTTTCTAATTTCCTGTTTTTTAGCTTCTAATAATAATTGTCCAGCAGCTTCTGGATCTGTCCACAAATTGCGAGATGTTGATAATTTAGCTGATAAAATAGCCGCTTGTAAAGGCATTCCTTGAGCCTGTTCTGCTAATCTCCAAGCATCTGCTTCCGCTAAACCATATTTTTCTACAGCAACACTGAAAACATTATCATATAGTTCTTCTTCTACAGGTAAAGGTAAATCTATAATATGTACTATATTGCGAAGAATAGTCGGAATAGTCCAATCTGCACCAATGATAACTAATGACATTCTTACTACAGGTCTTTTTTGGTCTATTGCTACTATTAATTCTTTTAATCTTCGTGCTATAAAATAGTCATCTGGACGTAATAAAACAGACCAATCTGGTAATAAATAAGTATGTTGTTTAGATGAATTTTTACTTACTTGGTCTTGTAAACGACTTTGTAAAATATCCAAAGATTGTAAAATCGGATTACCCGTTGTATCAAGTGCATTACCCATCCTTTTCCATTCTGCTTGATTTGCAGATGTGGGAATTTCTAATCTTTGTTGAAAACCTTCTGTACTACTCCACTGTGCTAATTCTCCATCTTGAATATCTCCAGTATTGAGAATGGCTAAATGAGCATCAATCACACAACGAATAGCACGACTTTCTTCTGATGTTCTCAAGAAAATTAACGGATAACGGGACTTTAATAAATCCTGTAATTCTTGCTGACATTTATTGTATGGTAATTCAGGTTTCATATTTTTACATTCCCTATTTTTCTAATTTACTAAAAATCTGCTTTGTTGCTATCTGTACGAATATCTGGAGATGAATTTTTTTGTGTTTCCACTGGTGTTTCCGCAGGATTAATTTTAGTTGTATTTTGAATAACAGGATTAGGAGTTTTCACTGGGTTAACTACAGATTTCGGAGGTGTTAATGGTTGTTTACTAGGTTGTTTAGCTGGTGCTGCAATAGTTTGAATGGGAGGAACAACAGATTCTAATCCAATAGCTGAATCTAATGGTAAATCAAGAGTAACTATAGTTCTATGACGACCAAGTTTGATATCAGAAATCCAGTTAGCAATAATCATAGATAAGTTAGCTGCTTCAATCTTTCTTGCTGACTGTTTTTCAATAGTTTGACTAATATTAAATCGGGGAGTTTCTTGACGAAAATAATCTTCAGGATAGCTTTCATGTAGTCCATTCAAATTAATAGAGTAGCTAATTTCTTTGTTTCCTGCTTGTGGTATTCTGATAACTAAAGTATATTCAGACATAATGAAAACACCATTATTAATAGATTTTGTATGACTAGGGAATCTCACTTACCTAGTGGAAATTTTAGCATCTTGGCGTAAAAATATAGAAGTGAAGAATGATATCAGTAATGACGAGAGGGATTTAATTATGAGCTTATCACCAGCATATCTCAAACAAAGAGAAGAATGGCGTAAAGAGGGATTAGAAGAAGGACTACAAACGGGACTACAAACAGGATTGCAAACGGGAAGACAAGAAGGACTACAAGAAGGACTGCGTTTAATAGTAGAGAGTTTATTAACAGCGCGGTTTGGTAATTTAGATCAGGAATTATCTGCTGTTGTCACTCCTATCATCGAACTTTCTCTTGCAGAAAGAACTGATTTATTACTTAATTTATCTCAGTTGTCGCGTGAGCAATTATTGGCTAGAGTCAATCTAGGTTAAACGGTCTTCTGTAGTCTTCTGTAGGTTGGGTTAAGCAAAGCGCAACCCAACTTATATCATAATTTAGTAAATTTAGTAAATTTAGTAAATTTACTAATTGTGTTAAATCCAACGTTCAGCTTCATCTTTTAGTTGTTTGCTCCAACCTTTAAACCACCATAAACCACCACCTAAAACTCCTAACGTGAAAACTAGAATAATTAACCGATCTGGAATTAAAGGTAGTTTATAAAATGATATATTAGGCATTCTAATCTTTACAGGTTCAGCATTCAAATTCAGTTTTCTGCTAGAGGAATTAATACTAACTTGTACTTGATATTCTTCTCCTGGTATGGCATTGGGTTGTTTAAATTGCACTTCATATTCTCGTAATGCTTTAAAAAAAGTTTCTAAACTATTTACCGCTTCATTCGCATCTTGGGGAAATTTACTAATACCTCCTGTTAATTCGGCAATTTGTTTTAATCTGGGTTGGTCTACAATATAATTGTAGATATCACCTGAAGAAAGTTTACAGGATTGAATTAAATCAACTGCTTTTTTTTGCGCTAATAAACTATAAGGAATGTTGCAATTAATAGCACGATCTCTTAGCTGTCTTAAAGACTCTCCATAGCCTAAAGTGTACACCCTGACTGTAGCATATTTTTGAAAGATTTTTGTTAAATTTTCAAATTGTTGATCTTCTGTACCTCGATTCCTATTATGATAACCATCAGATAGTAAAATCACAGCTAATTTCGGCGGAATTGGTTCATCATCATTATTTAAATTGCGGTTAGCATTTGCTTTTCTGGTAAATTCCTGGGAGTTGTTACCTAAATATTGTACCGCTTCTTTTAAAGGGTCATATAAATTAGTTCCTGCATTAGTGGGAGAAGAGGCTAAATCAGCTACTCTTTGATCTAAATCCGGTGAATTTGCTGGTAATAAGTTTCGCGCAATTATTTCTTGGTTGACTTCATAATTATCTTGAGGTTTATTAGATTCTCCAAATGGTACTAGAGAAATATGTACAGGTAAATTTTTCTCCCGCACTAAATTAATAAATCCTTGAATCGCACGAATCGCACCATCTATTTTTTTAACTTTACTAGCATCTTTAACTTTCATACTCCCACTCATATCTAAAAGAATGACAACATAAGCGGGATCTGAAGTTAATTGTTCTCCTGGGGGAATTAATTTCAACCGATTAACTTCTGAGTATTGGAGATTAATAGGAGTACCTTCGCTTTTAGCTGTAATTCTGGCAGTTTCTATTTTAAAATCAGATGTTTGTAGACCTTCAATGGGAATATTATCATCATTCACCACGCTAACTTTTAAATTGACAATATCACCATCTGTAGGACGGGGAGATACTTCAATTTTAGAACTAGCAAGAACTGGTAAAGGTAGAAATCCCAGTAAAAAAGCCACAATTCCTAATTTAAGCTTGGGGGTCAAGAAGGCGGTTATAGAAAATGAATCTGTAGAATTTTTCTTCATCGTGTTCATGGTAAAGGGTTAAAATTTGGTTATGTTTAAGAGTGGTAGTTTTACTTTCTGCTAAAAATTTTTGTTGAATGCGTACAGCATCTTCAGCTAAAGCACGAATAATTACTGTACCAGAATTAACTTGTAAAGATGCACATCTTTCTGGTAAATGAGGAATATAAATATCCGCGTCGTCACCTGAACCAATGATTAAAGGTTTCTTAGTTTTTGCTGGTAATTGAATAGAAACACCTTCTTCAATATGTTTGTAATCATCATCGGGAATAAATTTTAAAGATTGATTATTTAAAGCCGGTCTAAGTATTTGTGTTGGACTGGTATGAATAGTTTGGATTTGAGTATTTGCAGCTTTTCGACTGCGGGGTTTCTTTTTAGCTTCAAAACCTGTTCCTGCTCTCAATGCTACTTGATAAGTAGGTGTGGATGCAAAAGACAAACCTAATCCTAATAATGCACCAAATAAGAAAAAACCAAAGGGTTCTTGATATTGACCTAATGCTCTGTTAACTCCTTCACAAAAACTAGCAGCGAAAAATCCTGCACCTGCACCAAATAATGTACTTTGAATAATGCGTTGAATGACTCTATTACCTGTTCCTTCAATACTTCGCCAACTCCAACTAATACTTTCTGCTAAACCAGCAAATGCACCAATAATTAGCCAAGAAATGATTCTGACAAAACCTCCAGACCAGTTACTTGCTAATAGCATCCAGTTGAGAATGCTGAGGACTAAACCCAGAAATGCACCAACAAGAAATACTTTTTTTAAGGATGTGCGAGAAAGAACTCGCCAATTAGCTTGATAACGGGTAGGGTTGCTGATAAAAATTTCGGCAATTATCATTCCACTAGCTATGCAGGGTGTGACAATTACTAATAAGATTATGTAGGGAGGAAGATTAAATCCTTGGGGAATAAATGGCGTTAAATAAGCGCCTATTTCTTGCCAGATTATTTGGCTAATACTCCAGCCTATTAAGGCGGAAAATATACCGGATAGGGTGTAAAAGCCGGCTCTCATGGGAAGGGTGTTCATGGGTTATTTATATTATGTTTTTAGTGATTTAGTAACTGGTAAAATCTCTATCCTTAGCTGTTACACATTCACCATACAAAGTGTATTTTGTTGATTTACAAAATTCTAATTTTTTCTTCCTTTCATCAAACATCTTTTTGTCAGTGCTTTCTAAAATATATCTATTAGCTAATTTAGCTTGTTCAAATTTATTTTCTGAGTCATTAGGAACAAAATTAGTCATAATTTTAATTCGTTGTGTTTCTTGAGTATATTCATAGCATTTTTCAAAATTTTCATAACTTTCCATAACATTTACATTTGAACAACTTTGTTTTTTTAATATTGCTTGGATGTCAAAACTTCCTACTAAAAATGCAACTGCTACAAAAATATATATAAAACTAAAAGCAGCTTGTATATTGAAATACCTTATTTTAAGTGGATTACCTGTTAATGTAATAGCAGTAATTGTGAATATTAAATATGTTAATACACGAGGTATAATCAGTGCTGGCCAGTGTTTAATAAAATTAAAAAAAATGAGAGTACCAGCTAAAAAAAATAAAAATCCGAATATAGCTTTACCACCACCATCTCCTGTATTATTATGATGATGAATTGATTGAGTGAAATATACTTGTCCCAACATTGTTTGATTTGGTACACCAAATAAACGTGATCTGATGTCTGGGGAAAGACTATTCCGAATTTCTGGGGGAATGTCCCTCCCAATATTTCCACTCATGCGATACAGAAATTCAGATAAATCTTTTTGTTGTGTTTTACTAAAGATAATAGCTAAACTCTTATAGTTTCCATAATAAGAACGTCTATTCTGTTCATGAATATTTTTTAGATTCGGTATAATATCTAAAATTTGTTGCCAGAAATTTATCACTGATGGGTAATTATTAGCTTCTTCATGGTTTTCATCTAAAGTTATTTTAGCAACAATTTCTGCATATTTTTGGAAATAATCTTGCCAAATGCTTTGAGATTGGGTTAACAAATAATCAATTTTTTGAGCTAATATTTTAGATCCATTGCTATCAATTCTTTGATCTGGGTGTATTATTTTATCTAGCAAAAAAGAAATGCCATAATATATAGCATCTTCTAATTTCTGTCTGACTTTAACATCTGAATAATTATAACTAGCTTCTAACAAAATTTGTTGAAAATTTGCAGGTTCATCATCTTGTGGTACACTTAGTAAATTTATTACTTTTTCCCTAAAAGCTTCAAACGGAGATGTTTTTTTAGTTTCAATCTCCAAGGAATTTACCATATCTAATAGCCATTTTTCAGATGATTTATCATTAGGTGCGATAAGGTATATTAATTGTGGGTAACTGTCAGATATAGATGCGTTTTTTAAAGTTCTTCTATCTATACAATTAGTCCAATCTGCATCTGAATGATCTTTTATATAACCAAATAATTCCTCAATTTTTTTATTAAGACTTAATCTATTAGCTAAACTAACTAAACCTAAACAAGATTTAATCTGTCTCTCAATTGCTGGTGGTATTTGACTAGGTATTTTTGTAGGTAAAGGTGTGGGATTTTCTCGCTGTCCTGAACCAATAATTTGATTATTATTTGGTACATTATTATAATTATTTTGTTGTACTGGTATTAAGTGATGTTGACGAAGATTCTTAGGTATATCCTCTTGAGTAGTGTAAAAGATAGCTAAAAAACTCTCTGGAGATGCTATTTTATTTACATTCCAAGCCCAAGCATTAGACCAAGCCCAAGCATTAGAATATTTAGCGCGAAAACTAAGGCCTAAAGCTAAATAGTGTAGTTTTATGTATTCAGGTCTTTCATGCCATTCCTGTTTTGTTGCTACAACAGTATGAGGAATTAATTGTAATTTTTCGACTGTTTTCAAAGTTTCTTGTAAAGAAGGTTCTTTAAAGTGCGTTTTTGGATATTCTTGACGATAGTAAAATATTTGTGGTGATGATGACTCAACCAATTCCTCCATCTTAAACTTCGGCTTCGGCTCTTGTTGATCACTCCACCAAGATATTAGAGTTAAGATACCATCAACATCTGGAGATGATTTTTCTAACCAAAAATATTTATACCCGATAGTAGGACGACCACCATCATCTAGTTGTCTATTAGCAACAGCTAAAACCGCATATTTATCATTTATTTCTCTCGCAATCAAAGCAAAATCATCTTCTTCTGGTGGATAATTATCATTCAGAGCAAAATAACCATTAATCACTACTTGACGAATTTCTTCAGGAACTTCTCGATTCCAACGAGTGATTTTTTCAAAAGCATAACCACCAGATACATAACGTTGATATACATCTGACCAACGGACGTTATCAAATGCTCTACAAAATTGGTAAATGGGAATACCTGTCATTTTATCTTCTCCTCAATTTCTCTTATTTGATATCTCTTAATTGATTATCTTCCTTACCCGTTGCTAACCAATATAAAGGCGCAACTAAACCTAAAGGTCGCCATACTCCTGGTTTATCAATTACTCCATAAGTTCCACCCGCATCTCTACTTTTTTTCCTGAAATTTGGTCTTGGTGGTGTTCCTTTTATACCAAAGGTAGAACAAAAAAAGTAATTTGTAGAACATCCCCAATTATTACGCCATTTGTTTAATGTAGTTTTAACATTGGGAAATTTTAAGCCCAGGAAAGTGTCTATATTCTGCCAATAACCTGAAGCTGGAGGTTGTTCACATTTAGTAAATACTACAGCTATTCGGTAGTTCTGTAATCCTCCATTATTAATACTTAATCGTTCATTTAATTCTCTTTGTAAATTCTCCAATGCTTGAGCATATTCTTTATCAGATGTTTTGGTAGCAGTGCTATCTATGAGTATCAATAACCCCGACGCAGTGGCACAATCATCTAAATAACTAACCAAATGTGAGCTAGGGTTGGCAATATTCTTTAACTCTTTGATCAGTTCTCCTGAATATTCTCGACAGGATACTCGTAATCTGATCGGTTGATTTCTTAAAGCTGGGAGAGGATGATTGAGAAATTTAGCTTTTAAGGTAATTAGTAAGGTGTATGTTGGTAAGTTCTCAGCGTCTCCACTACCATAATCTGTACCTGCTAATTCTTTTCCATCTTCTAAAATGTCCTGAGCTATATTAATTAATTCCCCAGCTTCATCGTTATAAGGATCAACGGAAACAATGGGACTGTCTGATTTAGCATTTGGCCAACGAGCTAAGGCAGCCATAAAAGCTGTTTTGCCAGAACGACGGGGACCAATAACCCGGAAATCCTGGTTTCCACCGATGTCAAGGGGAAGATTAGAGGCGTTCGTCATGGAATACCCTCCCTGTGCTTAACCAATAAAGTGGGGAAATTAAACCAAAGGGTTTCCACGCATCCTTATCTCGTAAATAGGCGCTGAACTCGGCGGAACTGCCATCATCGGGTATATAACGATTAGGACGAGGATCATGTTCTCCCAAGCGATCGCTCATTATCCCAAAGGAAGAACAGGCAAAAAAACGTAATCTGTCAGGTGGCAATTTCTCTTTCAAAACTTTATAGGTTTCCTGCAAACGAACTTTAAATAAATCTTCTTCAGCATCTAAACGACAAGGCCAAATTTCCCCTCGTTCACATTTACTCATCACTACTGCTACTCTCAAATTATTTAAAGTTTCATTCACTCCAGCTTGCTCAGATAATTCTGTCAAGAGTTTATATAAAGCAGGTGCATAGATTTTTTGATCATTGGTAGCTTCCCAATCTGTGAGCATAATCATCCAACTTGGGGAGGTTAACCAATCTTCTAAATATTCTGCAAACTCAGATGCTCTACTGGGGTAAGCAGCACATTCAAATGTTTCTCCTGCATAATCCTTGACAGCTAAATTTAATGTAATTCCTGGTGAATTTTTACTAGCTGGGATTTGAATTTCAAAAGAAAAATATGGTTCATTACCAATATCATTACCCGTAAAAACTGCACCTTGTTCTAAAATATTTTTAGCTGCACCAATCAGTTCCTCAGCATCATCGGATGCTGGGATAATTTTCAAACCCGGAAATTGTTTTTTTAACTCATCGGGTAGCCTTAATAGTGAAGCTAAATAAGTGGTTTTTCCAGATTTACGTGAGCCAATGATTCTAATATCATTGCCTATAGATTGTTTTTTAAGTTTCAGGACTGTACTTTGAGTCATAAAATTATTGTATTGAAATTATTGATAATATCAGAATCTATGGATCAGATAAGGAGCAAGATACAACCAAGGTAATTCTAGTAATTCTTGATTTTCAGTAGTAGTAATAAAGAAGTTTGTCCGAGAACCAATTTCTGTACTTTTGTATTTACGAATTACTTGATTTGCTACCCCAAAATATGCGTCAACTACATGATCACTATATTCATACCACAGTGCTGCACCTCCTCGATCTGGCTTATATCTCCAAGTTTTTCCTTCTGATTCCACATCACAAAATAAATCCGCTTTATGCAGGGCAATAATTATGTGTTTGACTCGTTGGCAATTTTGTTGTAAAAAGTCAAACCAGTTCTGTAAACCATTCACCCATTGATCAGCATTAGGTAAAGGATTCATTGCTGTTGGTTGTAAATAATCAGGAGCTAAATTTATCCGAGTGCTAGATACAAGACTTTGGTGAGGAGGTAAGATTAAAATTACTGCTTTACTTTGTCTAACTTTATCTTCCATTGCTTGCCAAGCAGAGGGAAAATCTCTTCTTAGTTGGGGGTTACTCCAAAATTCTCCAGGGGTATCTATCCATAAAATATTTAGTTGTCTTGCACCAGTCGCTGGTAAATCTACCTCCATGTTTAATGTTCTGGTGTTTAATTGATCTGTACCTGCGATTTCCTTGGTGTCTGGATTATACAAGTCCCTCGCCAATATTTGCCCATCGGCTATTTGTACATATTTGCCATTTTCTGCCAATGCTCGCACCATGCTGGTTTTACCAGTTGCGCGATCGCCTATCACTACAATACTCATCTAGTTTCTACTCCCCCCTGATCAACTTGCGGATATTCCACGGGAAAACCCGTATACGTTAAAGTATCTGAACCTAATACCCACTCCTGACGAGGTATATTCACCACATCAGCCTCTACAATTCTACCAGATAAAAAATGCAATGTTTGATTATTTGAACCTCTTAGTGGTTGATTACTAATTTGCTGTTGTATAAACAAGCCATCTATTAATAAATCTATATGATTTAAGAACTCTTGGCTACCAGGAATATTATTTAATTGTAATCGTTCTAATTGATACCCTGTCCAACAAAGTACCGTTTTACCCACAGATTGCACTCGACGCGCTAAATCTGCCAAAGCCACCGCTTGAGCGAATGGTTCACCGCCAGAAATAGAAATACCTGCTAAATCTGGTAATTGTTGGAATTTTTGCCAAATTTGCTCAACTGTCACCACCTGATTTAACTTAAATTCCAAATAGTCGGGATTTTGACAACCCACACAGCGAAAAGGACAACCTTGCACCCAAATCACCATGCGATGTCCTGGACCATTGGCAGAGGACCGGGGCAACCAATCGGCTATATTTACTAATAGAGGTTGTGTCATAATTTTAACTATTTAATTTAACTATTTAATTTAACTATTCAATTAATATCCCTGACTTTCTGAACGGCGTTCAGATGTATCAGCTTGATAAAATTCTGTAGTAGTTTTCACTGACATAATTCTCATATCCAAATTACGCCATTCCTGATCAACAGGTTCACCATTCCATTCGCTCCATTCCACCTGATAACCTTGCTGTTGAAACAGTTGAATCACATCAAAAGTACGATTAGCACAGGAAGACTCACCTTCTTGATCATGGGGACCTGCTAAGTCAATTTGTTGACCATCAAACTGTATCCGCATTTGAGTATTTGCCCCCTCATGGGTTTCAATTTCTATAATGACATCACCGTCATCAATTGCACAAATTTGGGCAGTATAACCAACTTGCTGCCAAGATGCTACTAAATTATCCGCCGCAGTTTGAATTTGCTCAATTTGCGACTCATAATTACTAATTTCTTCATGTATGGTTGCTATGTCTTCATCCCTAAGACTGTGCCAACTATTACACATAACATTAATTTTAGTTTGTAATTGTTGAGTGACACTTTCAGGAAGACGAGACTCTAAATTTGCTAATCTTGATTGTATAAAATCAAGCTGTGCTGTCACCTCACTTTTCATCTGTTGAGTTGCCTGAATCCGAGCATCATCTAATACTTGTAAGTATCTCTGAGCTTCAGTTAAATTATGATTCTGTAATGCTATTTCTGTTTTCTGAATAGCTTGTTGAACACTTACAGCATCTAATAATTCTTGATCTACCAAAATTTGATATTCTGACTGAATACTCGGTAATTGCCTCAGTAAACTCTGCACCTGTCTTTGTGCATCTTGAGACAAAGCTTGCTTGACTTCAGCATCTATTGTTACTTTGGTTATACTTGATTTCACTTCTTCAGGTTCTGCAATAATCATCTTTTTTACCGCACCAGAGCGACTTTTTGCGCGAATTTGAGTAATTTTTTGTTGTATATTTTGTTCCCTTTTGATAGCTGCTTCTCTTTCTTGCCGTTTCCGTTCTTGGTAAGCTTGCAATGCTGAGGTGATACCATCAAACAATCCTGGTTGTGATTCAGTAGAAATACCAGCAGTGACGTTAAAAGTTTTTCTGCCACTCATATTTTATTTCCTGCTAATTGCTGAATTAAATTAATCCTGGTGCTTTTTTGAACTTAAAACTTTGAACTTAAAACTTTGAACTTAAAACGAAATTTAGCCAAAATTTAATTTTTTCCATGTTATTACATTTCATGTCAACAAAGCAACATACTTAACTAAAATCGTGATTTTTATTTACATAATTCAGCGGATAGTAAATTTTTAATAAAATTTTTAATATTTTAATAAATTAACCACTCTTTTACTCTCTGCGTCTTTGCGTGAGCTAATATAATTTAACCGCAAAAAGTGCGATCGCCCCCTTCCCAGTCCCCAACGTGATATAATTCCCCCAGCCAAAAAAATAGAACTCATAAACTGAACCAACTTTGAGTTAATATTAATACTCTGAGATTCTGCATTTTCTTACTATGCTAAATCCTAATCTGGATGAAATCCAGTTAACGAAAGACGACTACGAACGCTACTCCCGCCATTTAATCTTGCCCGAAGTGGGTCTAGAAGGACAAAAACGCCTCAAAGCTGCCAGTGTATTATGTATAGGTACTGGTGGACTTGGTTCGCCATTGCTGTTATACTTAGCAGCCGCAGGTATTGGGCGCATCGGTATTGTTGACTTTGATGTGGTTGATTTTTCCAACTTGCAACGTCAAGTTATCCACGGCACATCCTGGGTAGGTAAACCCAAAATTGAATCCGCAAAAGACCGCATTCACGAAATTAACCCCTATTGTCAGGTTGACTTATACGAAACTCGTCTCAGTGCGGAAAACGCTTTAGATATCATTCGTCCTTATGATGTCGTCGTTGATGGAACTGACAACTTCCCCACACGCTATTTAGTTAACGACGCTTGCGTATTATTAAACAAACCTAACGTTTACGGTTCAATCTTCCGTTTTGAAGGACAAGCAACCGTCTTTAACTACGAAGGTGGTCCTAACTATCGTGATTTATACCCCGAACCACCACCACCAGGAATGGTCCCTTCCTGTGCAGAAGGTGGAGTGTTAGGAATTTTACCGGGAATTATTGGTGTGATCCAAGCGACAGAAACGGTAAAAATTATTATTGGTAAAGGTACTACTCTCAGTGGGCGTTTAATGTTGTACAACGCTTTGGATATGAAATTCCGAGAGTTGAAATTACGTCCTAACCCCATCCGTCCGGTAATTGAAAAACTGATTGACTACGAAGAATTTTGTGGTATTCCCCAAGCAAAAGCAGCAGAAGCGAAGCAACAAATGGACATTCAAGAAATGACCGTTACGGAATTAAAAGCATTAATTGATAGCGGGGCGCAAGATTTTGTCCTGTTGGATGTACGCAACCCCCACGAGTATGAAATTGCGAAAATTCCTGGTTCTGTCTTAGTACCATTGCCAGAGATTGAAAATGGTGATGGTGTTACTCAGGTAAAAGAATTACTTAACGGACACCGTTTAATTGCCCATTGTAAAATGGGTGGACGTTCTGCCAAAGCTCTGGCTATTCTCAAAGAAGCGGGTATAGTGGGAACTAACGTTAAAGGTGGCATTAATGCTTGGAGTTTGGAAGTAGATCCTTCTGTGCCACAGTATTAAATTGGGAATTGGTAACTGGTGATTGGTGATTGGTGATAGGGGACTGGGGACTGGTGATTGGGGAAACAGGAAATATTTATCTTTCTCCTGACTCCTGTACGGGCGAAGCATTCGGAAAATAGGCTTGGACAAAAATTTATAATTAGTCGCCCGAATGCTTCGCCCCTACCACTCCTGACTCCTCCCATAAAACTTTTTTCCCACACCTTACCAATTGCACTTTTTCCGGTTAAAATAGTATATCTGTTCCAATCAAGAACCCAACGCAACTTTCTTAAATCCTATATTTAGAGGCTCTAATGGCAACCAACACAGCGGATACTGGCAAGCAAAAAGCACTGAATATGGTACTCAACCAGATTGAGCGCAGCTTTGGTAAAGGGGCAATTATGCGCTTGGGTGATGCTACCCGGATGCGTGTAGAAACAATTTCCACAGGGGCGCTAACACTGGATTTAGCTTTGGGTGGTGGTTTACCCAAGGGAAGGGTGATTGAGATTTATGGACCGGAAAGTTCTGGTAAAACTACAGTAGCTCTTCATGCGATCGCAGAAATACAAAAAAATGGCGGCATAGCTGCTTTCGTAGATGCAGAACACGCATTAGATCCCACCTACGCAGCTGCACTAGGTGTAGATATTGAAAATTTACTGGTTTCCCAACCGGATACTGGTGAAGCAGGTTTAGAAATCGTTGATCAGTTAGTACGTTCCGCCGCCGTTGATATAGTTGTCATTGACTCCGTAGCCGCCCTAGTACCCCGTGCGGAAATCGAAGGTGATATGGGTGATGCTCACGTAGGTTTACAAGCACGATTGATGAGCCAAGCCTTACGGAAAATTACAGGTAATATTGGTAAATCTGGTTGCACAGTTATATTTATTAACCAATTACGGCAAAAAATCGGTGTCACCTACGGTAGTCCAGAAACCACAACGGGCGGTAATGCGTTGAAATTTTACGCTTCCGTGCGTCTAGATATTCGCAGAATTCAAACCTTGAAAAAAGGTTCTGATGAATTTGGTAATAGAGTAAAAGTGAAAGTTGCCAAAAATAAAGTTGCACCACCCTTTAGAATTGCCGAATTTGACATTATCTTTGGTAAAGGAGTTTCTACCCTTGGTTGTTTAGTGGACTTAGCAGAAGAAACCGGCATTTTACTGCGGAAAGGTGCGTGGTACAGTTACAACGGTGATAACATTTCCCAAGGTCGAGATAACGCCATTAAATATCTAGAAGAAAAACCAGATTTTGCAGAAAAAATTAAAGAACAAGTCCGCGGGAAATTAGATCAAGGCGCAGTAGTTTCTGCTAATTCTGTTTCTAAATCTAATGAAGAAGATGATGAAGAAGAAATGGAATTAGACGAAGAATAAAAACCCTATTTTCTTTGATCTCGTTCCCAGTCTCAGACTGGGAATGCTATTACAGAGGCTCTGCCTCTGTTTTTTTATTGAAGGCAGAGCCTTCTATAATTCATTCCCATACAGAGTATGGGAACGAGAAAATACAGAATATGGGAACGAGAAATGTTAAAATTCTACAGTTTCAAATTCAAAAATAGAAATCAGACGATCATCAACATAAACTTCTATTCTGTGTTTACCAAGAGGATCACCAGGAGCGATTTTCCAGTAATTTTCAATCACACCATTTTTAACTGTTTGCGTCCGCGTTGTGATGGCTGTACTACCATCCGCAGATAGGGAAAAATTCTCATCCTTCTCCGGTGTAGCCCAAGTTTCTGGGGCTTTTGGTAAACGTAAAACTTCCCGCCATTTGACTTTACCCTGGTAATTTTGTAGTGTCATTCTCCAACCATAAGCATCACCTTTTTTTAAAGGTACTTTGGTGGTGGGAAAAAAATTAGCTTTACCTTGGGAGTCTACTATTCTCACTCCAAATTCAGATTTACTAACATTAATCTGTTTACCATTAACTAATTGAGAAACTTCTGGGGGTGCTTCCGCTAAAACTGTATTCCTATTTTGCAAATTTGTAGCTAAAAAGGCAACCATCAACCACAGAGAAGTTAGCAAAAACCTAAAAAACGAAATTCTCATAAGCATTTTTGGCAGATATTATATTAGTCATTAATTCTATTATTTTTAGCCCTAGTCCGGTTGAAGATGTGAAAATTATTGGACTGTAAATTGTTCGTAAATTGTTCGTAAATTGTTCACATTCACAGTTGCAGGACTTATGCAAAATAGAAGGAAAGTAGGGGTAATTCATGAATTACCCCTACCCAAGAATCAGGTTGTTAGTACAATATTTTTAGTACAATATTTTTAGTACAATATTTTTAGTACAATATTGCGTAAGTCCTAACTTGTGTAAGTTGAATATTCAATCCCTTCAATCCCTGCAACCTACTGATATACTGTAAGTATATCTACGGTAAGACTTTCTAAGTGGACAGTAGGATCAGCTAAATTATATTAAGTCAGTTATTCCTCATTTATCACGAAGCGCAAATAGCTTACAATTAGTCATAATCAAGTATCAAGATTAAAGCAAAAGGCAATCTGAGTTGTTATCCTTATTTTTAATCCATCTACCAAATAATATCAGGGAAACAAAAAATGAAAAACATTTTAATTATTGAAGATGAAGTTGAAATCAGAAACAATATCCAAGAAATTTTAGAACTCTCAGAGTTTGATACACTAATTGCAGAAAATGGCTTACAGGGTGTGCAATTGGCTAAAGATAAACATCCTGATTTAATTATTTGTGATTTGATGATGCCCGAGTTAGATGGCTATAGTGTCTTAACTCAACTTCGTCAGGATTTTTCTACTGCAACCATTCCTTTAATTTTCTTAACTGCTAGAGCGGATAAATCAGATTTACGTCGAGGGATGGAACTTGGTGCAGATGATTACCTAACTAAGCCTTTTCATCCAGATGAATTACTACAAGCAATTAATACTCGATTGGATAAACAAGCAATAGTAGATGAACGAACTCAAAAAAAATTAAATGATTTAAGCAGTTCTATCAGTCATTCACTTCCCCATGAAATCAATACTCCTCTGAATCATATTTTAGGATTCTCAAATTTATTGATGCTTGAGGAAAACCTTTCCCATGAAAATCTGGAAATTTTAGGATCCATTCATCAAGCTGCTCTGAGGTTACATAGACTAACTATTAACTTCCTGATGTATGCAGACTTGGAATTAATAGCATCTGATCCAGAAAAAGTGGAACGGCTTCGTAATAATGGAGTCAAAAGTTTTGTCAAATCAACTATGGAAAATGTAGCTGTACAAATTGCTGAAAAAGCACATAGAACAGCAGATTTGAGTATAGAAATATCTGATGCAATAGTCAAAGTTTCTCCTGTCAGACTCAGTAAAATTGCTGAGGAAATAATTGATAATGCTTTGAAATTTTCTCTACCTAATACACCAGTAAAAATTATCGGCTATAGCAGTAATAATTCCTATCATTTATATGTGATTGACTACGGCAGAGGAATGACCAAAGAGCAAATTTCTAGAGTTGGGGCTTATGTCCAGTTTGAACGTAAAATGTATGAACAACAAGGTTCTGGACTGGGATTATCAATTGCTAAGAGGTTAGTGGAACTGCATGGAGGAAAGTTTTTAATTGAGAGTATACCAGGAGCAGAAACTATTATTAAAATTATGCTTCCCCAGTGATAATAACATTATGATCAATTGATAATGGATAATTGACAATTAATAAGTAGGTGGGCGCTAAAAATTGTCCTGATGACAGGCAAGAGGCAAGAGGTTTTTGATTAATTTATTCTTTGTTACATACTTCTGTTTTTTCCCAGCAACTTACTTACTTATCTTGATAGTAATTACGCCAGATTGGGCTACAAACATGATTTTTGCGTAGGGGTAATTCATGAATTACCCCTAATTTCGTTATTTTTTGTGTAAGTCCTGCTTTACATAGTTTGGTTTTTTTGTGCCTACCTACTTACCAATTATCAATTACCAATTACCAGCCTCAACAGATATGTTAATTGTTTAACTAGACGTGATATTAATTATCCTTTGAAAAAAGGAAGACTAACTGTAAATGTTGTTCCTTCTCCCGCACGACTTTCTACGTTAATTTTCCCTTGGTGCAGATCCACACATTTTTTGACTATGGCCAGCCCTAAACCAGTTCCTACAATTGTACCAACGTTAGATGCTCGGTGAAAAGGTTCAAATAAATTAGCTTGATCTGCTTCAGGAATACCAATGCCGCGATCGCTAATTTTAAATAATATTTGATTATTGTTTTTAGTCAAACTAAAATTAACCAAATTGTGAGACGGAGAATACTTAATAGCATTAGTCAGGAGATTGGTGAGAATTTGCCGTAAAATTTTTTCATCAAACTGAATAATCAGATAATTTTCCATAATTTCCTCGCCTAAATCTAAATAGAAATTAATTGTATGTTGGTTACTCGTAGTTTCGATTTCTTCTTTGAGATGACGACAGAAAGCGATAATATCTGATGCTTCTAAATGTAATTCTATTTTCTCGGATTCGGCGCGGTTAATCATCAGTACATCATCCAGTATTTGGGTTATATGCTTAATGGTGTTTTGGATGGTTTGGAAATGTTGCTCTTTTCTTTCTGCACTCAGGCGATCGCTAAATTTTTGCAAAATACCCGATGATGAAGAAATAATGGCTAAAGGTGTACGAAACTCGTGGGATGCCATTGTAATAAACCGAGATTTCAATTGGCTTAATTCTTTTTCTTTTTCTAGTGCTGCTTGTAATTCTGCTGTTCGTTCTGCCACTCTCTGTTCTAAGTCCTCATTACGTTGTGTCAGTTGTCTGAGTTCCTGGTTTTGCCGTTCTAAAGATGTAATTAAACTCTGTAAATGTAAATGCGTACGTACACGGGCTAGTAATTCTTCTTTTTGAAAGGGCTTAGTAATATAATCAACAGCACCTAGACTTAAACCTTTCACCTTATCCATAGTATCAGCCAGAGCAGTCATAAAAATTATCGGGATCGACTGCGTGCGAGGATCGGCTTGAAGTTGCTCACAAATTTCAAATCCGCTAATATCAGGCAACATAATATCTAGCAGAATTAAATTAGGCATAATATCATCAACTTTCTGTATCACATTTAGTCCATTTGCTTCCATTTTGACGTTATATCCTGCGGCACTCAAGGTATAATCCAGAAGTTTTAAATTAATAGGATTGTCGTCAACTACTAAAATAGTGCTGTGGTTAGTTAAAATTTTCACAGTTTCTTCCTTATGATTGGCGATTGGTGATTAATAATTGGTAGTTGGTTATTATTCATTGTTAATTAGTAATACAGCATATTGTAGGTAAATAAGATAAAAATTTTCATCACAGAGCCTTGCACTAAAAGGGTTTTACGGCTGACCGCTAACTGCTGTTAGCTTTTCTATTTCGGGGATGCTGAATAAATGTAAAACCTAGATAAATCAAGGGATTGAGGATGATGAAAATTAAAATTGCGCCTGGTTTTAGGTGCTATGATCCTCAAAGAGCGCAGTCGAAGTAAGCGTGGCGTTAGCCATACTCCTAGCCCTCACAGATAACTTTTTCAGCAAACCCTATTTCTATTTTCCAAGAGATAAACCTGCCTGTCGGCAGACATGGCCACTTATCAGCTTGTTTACTTATGGTGACAGATTTCGGTTTATATCCTGTCGGGAGAATTTCATAAGTTTTTAGCCAGCCAATTACAGGGACTTTGATTTTTCTATAGTCAATATGAATTGCCCCA
>NZ_BJCE01000042.1:0-31398 GCF_005402885.1 Sphaerospermopsis reniformis | reverse complement strand
GGTTCAGAGGTGTGCTCTTGCGAGCTTGAATAAGAAAAAATGAGATGAGTGTTAGAGTAGGAGGCAGGGGTCAGGAGTCAGGAGTAAGGAGTCAGGAGTCAGGAGTCAGGAGTCAGGAGTCAGGAGTCAGGAGTCAGGAGTCAGGAGTCAGGAGTCAGGAGATCAAGGAGTCAGGAGATCAAGGAGTCAGGAGATCAAGGAGTCAGGAGTCAGGAGATCAAGGAGTCACGAGATCAAGGAGTCACGAGATCAAGGAGTCAGGAGATCAAGGAGTCAGGAGTCAGAATGAAGATTTTTCTATTCCCTATTGCCTATTCCCTATTGCCTATTCCCTATTGCCTATTCCCTATTGCCTATTCCCTATTGCCTATTCCCTATTCCCTTCTTTACCAATTACATTACCATCCCACCATCGACGTTAAAGACTTGACCTGTAATGTAAGCTGCGGCGGGATCAGCTGCTAAAAACCTCACCATACCAGCAATTTCTTCTGGTTCACCAAACCGCCCCAAGGGAATAAATTGTAATATGTTATCAGCTTTGATATCGCTGGTCATGTCAGTTTTGATAAAGCCTGGTGCTACGGCGTTAACGGTGATACCACGGGTAGCTAGTTCTTTGGCGATGGTTTTGGTAAAACCAATCACACCTGCTTTGGCGGCGCTGTAGTTTGCCTGTCCTGGATTGCCCATTTGTCCGGCTACAGAAGCAATGTTGATAATTCTGCCAGAACGTTGTTTGAGCATGATTTTACTGACGGCTTTGGTACATAAAAATACACCTGTTAAGTTGAGGTCTATAACAGCTTGCCAGTCTTCTAGTTTCATCCGTAATAACAATGTATCGCGGGTAA
The DNA here is from genome assembly GCF_005402885.1 of Sphaerospermopsis reniformis. Classification (NCBI taxonomy): domain Bacteria; kingdom Bacillati; phylum Cyanobacteriota; class Cyanophyceae; order Nostocales; family Aphanizomenonaceae; genus Sphaerospermopsis; species Sphaerospermopsis reniformis. The sequence goes on along the minus strand of NZ_BJCE01000042.1, from coordinate 30,544 downwards.
TCCCTGCATTGTTGACTAAGATATCAATGCGGTTAAATTTTTCTAAGGTTGTGTTTATCAGTGTATCTACTTGATCTGCTTGGGAAACATCTGCTTGGAGGGCGATGGCTTCTCCTCCTGCTGCTGTAATTTCTGCTACTACCTGTTCCGCTGCGGTGCTGGAACTGGCGTAGTTGACTACAACTTTTGCACCTTGGGATGCTAGTTGGAGAGCGATCGCACGTCCAATACCTCTGGATGCTCCTGTTACAATTGCGACTTGGTTTTGTAATAATGTCATTGAATTTTTCTCTGGGAAATACCGCGTTAATTATTTTATGGTGATTTGGGGTTAGTAGCTAGTTAATTTTTTCTTAACCAATACTAACAAATACTTACATTTACTGAAAATTTCCTGTCATCTTTTGGCTTTGTGACAGAATTACAGTAAAATACCTGTATGCTACTAGGATTCAAAACCCAACTCAAAGTTAACAAGCAACAACGACTACTACTGGTGCAACACGCAGGAGTAGCCAGACACGCTTGGAATCAAGGATCAGCACTTTGTCAGCAGGTATTATTACATAACAAACTTAATCCTCAAGATAAGATTAAATTTCCCACAGCCATAGATTTACACAAATGGTTAGTAGCAGCCATTAAATCTACCCATCCTTGGTATTATGAAGTATCTAAATGCGCCCCTCAATACTCATTAAGATATTTGTCAGATGCTTTTAAATCTTTCTTCAAGAAAAGTAAAGGCTTTCCTAAATTCAAGAAAAAAGGGAGACAGGATTCTTTTACCTTAGATGGGGCAATTCATATTGACTATAGAAAAATCAAAGTCCCTGTAATTGGCTGGCTAAAAACTTATGAAATTCTCCCGACAGGATATAAACCGAAATCTGTCACCATAAGTAAACAAGCTGATAAGTGGTTTATCTCTTGGAAACTGGAGGTAAACCCAAAGGAAACACCCAAAAATCAAGAGTTTGTAGGAGTTGACTTAGGCATAAATCATCTAGCAACGTTATCAACAGGAGAAATATTCAATGGGGTAAAAAGCTATAAAAAGTCTGAAGCTAAATTAGCAAGAATGCAATACTTGAACCGACATAAACTCAGAGGTTCAAATAATTATAGAAAAGCCCAAATCAAAATAGCCAGACTACACCAAAAAATAGCCAATATCAGAAAAGATACATTACACAAAATTACTACATATATTAGCAAAAACCACGCGGTGATAGGGATAGAAGATTTGAATGTATCTGGGATGTTAGCGAATGGGAAATTATCAAAAGCTATTGCCGATATGGGCTTTTATGAATTTAGAAGGCAGTTGGAATACAAAACACAACTGTATGGCAGTAAGTTAGTAATTGTGGATAGATATTATCCCAGTAGCAAGACTTGCTCAACTTGTGGAGAAAAGAAATCATCACTGTCATTATCTTAAAGAGTGTTTAAATGTGATAACTGTGGCTTTGAGAGTGACAGAGATTTAAACGCTGCGATTAATTTAAAACAAGAAGCGGTCAGATTGATCGTGTTAGCCTGTGACCGGAAAGCAGCCTTTTAGCGGAGACAAAGAAACCCAGGTAGCTACTAAAGTTCTACAAGTAGAGTCACTTAATTTAGACAAGGACTTGCCTAAACCTTTTGATGAAATTGTGCGTGGGTGTCTGATTAAAGACAATACAGCGCGGTGGACTGCCGAGCAAGTGCTAAATGCACTAAATAATAAATCTGGTAATTCTATAAATCCGGCGCTTTCCCCAAAACCAAAGCCAAATCCTCAGCCACCAACGCAAACAGGCAGGCAAATCCTTCATTGTGTCAATGATGCTTGGATACGGTGCGTTAGCTTTTCGCCCGATGGAACTCGCATTATATCTGGCGGTGGATATCAAACTGTTGATGTTTGGGAGATTCTCTGGGATCTCCAAAAAATGAAAAAAAAGATCCGTTTCCCAAAACAGAATAGTTCAGTCTATGCGGTCAGTTTCTCTCCTGATGGCAAATTTTGCTTGTCTGGAAATCATGACGCGATTATTTGTCTGTGGGACTTACAAACAGAGAGAGAAATTCGCCGATTCGAGGAACACACCGGACCTATTCGCTCTGTGACCTTTTCTCCAGATGGTAAATTTGCTCTATCTGGCAGCGATGACATGACCGTGCGTTTGTGGGAAGTAAATACAGGTCAGGAAATTAGTTGTCTAAAAAGACATTGGAGATCAGTTTATAGTGTTGCCTTCTCTCCCGATGGCAGTCAGGCTCTTTCAGGCTGTGGTGATAAAGTTATACGTCTATGGGATTTAAAGCGTGAATGGGAAATCAAGCGTTTTGAAGGACATGAGGCTAGTATATCTGCCGTTGCTTTTTCGCCTGATGGTAAAAGCGTCCTATCCAGTAGTTTTGATAAAACCGTGCGTTTGTGGAATGCAGAAAATGGTCAGGAAATTCGCTGTTTTCAAGGACATACAGACAGAGTTTTAAGTGTAGCTTTTTCTCCTAATGGTAATCGCATTCTCTCTGGTAGCTCTGACAAAACTTTACGCTTGTGGGACGCGAAAACAGGTCAGGAAATTTGCCGTTGCGAAAAACATACAGGAGATGTTTGGAGTGTTGCATTCTCTGCTGATGGTCGTCGTGCTGTGTCTGGAAGCCATGACAAAACCGTGCGCGTTTGGGATTTGCCAATTTAACTCCGTGCCTTTAGGAACTTAGTGGGCTAGTTTATGAGGCATAAATCCATAGGTGTTGTGGACTGCAAACATAAAAGCCCAAAACTAAGTTTAAGTTTAATTAGGGTTTGCTGAATAAACCTAAAACCTTGATATATCAAAGGTTAGAGGCTGATAAACAGGAAAAAAGTGCAAGGGTTTTGAAGGGTATACCGGAAAAAGTGTGCATTTTTTGGGATTTCAAGAGATGGCAAAGAAATTTTCAAATCTCCTCCTGACTCCTGACTCCTGACTCCTGACTCCTGACTCCTATGCCATCACGGAAAGACTTTCTCAGCAACCCCTAATTAGCTAAATGCTTACAAAGAAAAAATAAAATTACACCGATTCTATTTTTTCCAGGAGGTATTTCTTTTAAGCCGATGATGAAAGCCTTAACTTGCTCAACTTGCAGAGTTGAAAAGAGTATTTGTGGACCGAGTTAATAAATCATCTGCGATAGATATAAGACTTTCTATTCCCTTTTTTAAAAGGAGATTTTATCTAGTATTATTAATGGGCAAGGAAAAACGTTCACAAGAACGTTTAAAAAATTCCCAAGTGCAAATAATAAATGGCTTTTTAGGTACAATGTACACCCTAGCTATACTCAGTTTTCTACTGGGTAGCCTCTACATCATACAGAGAGAATTAAAAATAAATTCTTTTCCATATCACCAAATTGAAAAATTTAGAGAATCTTTAAAATAAAATTCTAAAATTTAGAATACAGCAAATTGGCAGGAAATAGCTCCCAGACTTCTCAAAAAAGTTGCGTATATGGATATGATATGACGTTCTTGAGAGTCTGAGTTTAGAGTCTGAGCAAGACTCCTGTACTAATAAAGCTTACCAAAAGTAACACTTAGTATTTTAATAGACGAATTTAAACAGATATTGCAAAATTTCTCTATCTAATGGAGGAATAAAGATACAAACAATAAATACTAAATAATTAAATATTCCGATCACCTGACGAACTTTAATACAATATTCCCCCGTTGATATCTGATAGCGGGGGCTTTTTTTATCAATTTTTTATCTAATTATACCAACAAATAATTTTATCTAAAAATTTATCTCTCTAAAGGAGGACTTGATAAATAGCGAATAATTATTAAATATTAAATAGCCCGATTACCCTACCGGACTTTAGCTCCAAACCCCCTCTTGTTATTAACCGTTCAAGAGGGGGCTTTATTCAGATATCAATTGATAATTGATAATTGTTTGATTACAGGTTGAAAACCCATCCACGGAGAAACAGGAAAAAACTATTTTTAATTCTCTTGCTTCCAGGAAAAGGTAATTGTTGATTTTCCATTTTTGAACAGTTCTCATTTATTAGTTGTGATTAAGGATTACAATATTCACATAATCCCGGATCTGCAAACTGTTTACCATCAGGATATAATTTTTTCTCTATGAAATTACATTTTCGACATTGATAAATTACCGCCATAGTTAATAAAGTTGGTTGATGGCAACTTTCACAAGGTAAACCTTTGATTTTTTGAGTTATACTAAATCCAGGGGTAGAACATTGAGGACAACAACTATTAATTTTATTCAGCAAATCTTGGGTAGCTTTTTCGATATTCTTCATCCGCATTGGATTATAAAGCGCCCGCATATCAGTTTCTATATGTAAATTACCATCGGGGGAATTATTGAAAGCAAAATTCACAGCTTCCTGTAATTTTTCTGTTGTGGTTATACCTTTAATAATTTCAGGATTTTCAGGATTTGATTTTTCAAACCAAACCACTAAACCATGTTCAGGGAAACCGACTTTTTCAGCAAATTCTTCTGCTTCTGCTAAACTGCTAATAACTCGATGATTAAAGTTAGTATCAGTAGAAAAAACTTCGCCAACAATTTCTAATTCTTTTTCTTGATCTAAAAAAACAATAATTTCTCTGTTAGCATAAATATAAGGAAAACTGGGATGAGGTGCAAAACTTCCTTCACTAGCAATAGCTATAGTTTCCCCTGTCATCTCCATAGCTTTTTGTGCTTTTAATTTTGCAGTGGCAATTTGTGTATCTGGGCGTTTTATTTCTCTGGTAAATGTGCCAAAAACATCGGTGTTAAAATCCTGTGGTACAATAATCTTAATTCCTAATTCTTGTTGTAATAATGGGGCAATTACTTGTTCTTTATGGTGCATAGTTGCGATGACGGCCACACGGTTATTAAAGAGATTTTTCAATAATTGCTTTGTCATTACTGTTGAGACTCCCTGATAAATAATATTACAGAAGATTGCAGATCAATCAGTTACAGAATCAAAGGTGAAACCTAGATATAAAGAGAGAGGGCAACCACAGGGGGTTTGCCCCTACTGACTCCTGACTCCTGAATCTTACATTTTTATGGTGGGCAATGCCCACCTCAAAACTTAACTTTGCGCTTGGGGAACTTGATTATTTTGATTAACTTGATTCATTTCTGCCAACATTTTTTCTTTATTGCGTCTGCGAATTTTGGCATACATTTGAATACTAGCAGCCATGAAAATCACTAAACCAAAAATTAACCAAGCAGTAATATCTGTGGGTAGATTATTCTTGAAAATAGCCAACATGACAATGACAACTAATAACAAAGTCGGTGCTTCATTTAAAGCCCTTAATTGTTGTCCACTCCACTTACATTCATCGGCGGCTAACTGTTTCATTAATCTACCACAATAATGATGATAGATTAATAAAATACCCACAAAGCCTAATTTAAAATGTAACCAAGTTTCTTTTAACAAGTCTGGGTTAGTGGAAAGAATACCAATGGCCATCGCTACGGTGACGATCATTCCGGGGATGGTAATAATATGGTAAAGACGTTTTTCCATCAGTTGATACTGGTTTTTCAGTATCGTTTTTGCGGGTTCTGGTTCTTGGTTCGCTTCTGCGTGGTAAATAAATAAACGCACCAGGTAGAATAACCCTGCAAACCAAACTACAAAACCAATAATGTGAAAGGCTTTAAACCATGAATAAGCCATGAATTGTCACCTACCTTAGTCAATTTACAGATGATTGCATTTACTCTTATTATCAGGTTACGGCAATAGTTGACAAGGTTGCAGATTATCGCGGTAATTAGTAATTGATAATTGGTAATCAATTATTTCTGTCACCTGTCACCTGTCACTTGTCACCTGTCACCTGTCACCTGCTATGACGACGCACAAAGGGTAACAGGTCTTGTAAAATCACTTCATGATAATGTTCTTGGGGATAATGTCCCACATTATGTAACTTAATTATGTCCCCATCGGGTACAGATTTCACAAAACTTTCAGCCATATCTAAAGATAACCAAGGGTCAATGATTCCCCATTGTACTAAAATCGGTTTTTGCCATTCTTTAAAACCTGTTTCAATTTCTGACATGGCTTGATCCAGTTGCAAATTTCTAATTGTTGATAGTAAACTGCGACCAGATGCTGAAGTTTTCAAGAACGGTTTTCTATAAACATCTAAATCTGGATCTTCGATGCGATAACGACATCCACCTTCTAAGGTTCTATCCACTAATAAGGGATCTTGTGTCATCACTTCCCCCGCTAATGGTAAACCCATTTGTTGAATTTTCCAAGGTAGTTTAGCAGATGTAGAAATGGGAGCATTTAAAATGGCAATATTGGCGATTTTTTGAGGATTTTTCAAGGCATATTGTAAACCAACTGAACCTAAAAATCCCTGCACAACTAAGGAAAAACGTTCTAATTCTATAGCTTGAATAAAGTCATCTAAAGCTTTGATAAATGCGTCGGGAGTGTAAGCAAAATCGCGTTTTTCTGGTTTTGCAGAAAAGCCGTATCCAATCCAATCTGGTGCGATCGCTCTTGTTCCCTGTGCTGCCAAAGCTGGTATAATATTTCTCCAGCTATAACTTTGGGAAACTATGCCGTGTAGTAATACCACTGGTAATAAATCACTTCGTCCAATGGGTTGGGCTTCCCGATAATACCATTCTAGGGAATTTACTGTTATCTTATGTTCTTTTATTGACACTTTATTTTCCGATCCTGAAAATGCAATGATATAGATCCCCGACTTCTAACATTAATTTATCATTTATTGTCAAGACTAAAAAACAAGTAGGGGATTATTGACTTTTATTTGACAACCTGATAAAATAAGGAGCTATTAAGAGATATCATAAAACAGTTAAATATTTTTTGTCAGAATAATGAATTAATAAAAATTAATACTTGTTCCTGTTGTGCAGGTGTTAAATTGTCTAGTTTTTCTAAAATAGATTTTTTGTTTTCCAGTGCTGGATTCATCATGAAAATCCTCATCATTTGTAAAAAAAGTCTTCTTTAATTATATAGGCATCCGCTTTTATTTGTGAAAATATCCTAATTTTTTAATTGATTCTATCCTGTAAATCCTTTAATCCTGGATATCTTGATTCTGAAAATCTGCGTTTATCCGCGTTTATGTATTTATCCTGCAAACAAAGATTCTAAATCTTGACGACCATTGACAATTCTGAGAATTTCTACATGATCATCAACAAGTTGATAAAGAATGATGTAACCATTAAGAGGTATTCCCCGCATTCCTTTTCTGATGTGTTCGTAACTACGCCCCATTTGGGGAAATTGCAGCAAGTTTTCACACTTTCTCGTAAATTCTTGAAAAATCTTTTCTCCTGTTTCAATATTTCTAGTTAAAAAATATTCGGAAATGCTATCTAAATCTTTTATTGCTTGAGGTGAAATTAAACATTGATTCATTTTTTCGCCTCACGCGCATGGCGAAATTTGGCTTGCATTTGTTCAATGACTGTTTCTAAAGGAACTCCTTCACCTCGTTCTAATTCTGCTGCTGCTTCGTTGACTTTAATTCTCACATCTTCTACCCATTCTTCATATTCTTTTTGTGTTTCTTGTAACAATTGTAATGCTTGATTAATTACTGCTTGAGCATCAGGAAATTTACCTTGTGCTAGTTGGGTTTTAATAAACTGTTCTTGTTCTGGGTTTAGGGTAATATTCATGGTTTGTCTTCTGTGATTGATAATTTTTATTATAAACAATATGTAACTTGGGTTAGTTCCACCACGACAAGCATATTCCCATTCAGTCTCTAGTCTCTAGTTCCCATGCTCTGAGTGAGCAAGTCCTAAGTTGACAATTTCATAGACAAAACTATACTTGTATTGACAAAAATCAATATATTTTTAGGAAAAAATCAACTACTTGATATATAATACGGTGATATCAAGTATTGAATTGAGACTATTGCCGACGCGAAAACCAAGCAATGATGGTGGTAGTCTTTTTCAGAAACTTAATTGGAACACAATCGCGTCTGGCTAAGGCGTGAAAGTCTACTGAGGGATAACTGCTCCTATGCTCCCGTTGAAGTAGAAAGTAAAGTCTAGTTTTGTCTAGGTTTTATATAGCAGAACACAGTTAGGGGTTATGCCTCAATGATAACTGGAGGTAGAACCTCCTAGATAGCATTACCAGTCTCTGACTGAGAACGAGAAAACGAGAAACAAAAATAGTTTTACTCCTGACTCCTGTACGGGCGTTCGCGAAGCGTGCTGGAAGCATCAGCATGCGGACGACCAATTATCAATTTTTGTCCAAAACTAAGCTGTTGTGCATTTAATTTGTATAAGTGGAACAGGCATCTTGCCTGTTAAACAAGAGTTCAGAATATTAGGATTATACAATTTAGCTGTGTAACAGCTTATTTTCCGAATGCTTCGCCCCTACGACTCCTGCTGTAAAAGAAGATTGTTCTAGAATTACAATTAACTGTGTTCTCTAATTTAACCGAATCTGTGACTACTACTCCCCTTTCTCCCAACTTCTCACAAACCGCTGCTGTTCCCGATAGCTTAGGACGTTTTGGACGCTTTGGTGGTAAATATGTTCCTGAAACTTTAATGCCGGCTTTAGCTGAACTGGAAACAGCTTATCACCAATACCGTAATGATCCTGATTTTCAAGCAGAATTACAAGGTTTACTGCGAGATTACGTAGGACGCGCTACCCCTTTATACTTTGCTGAAAGACTCACCGCCCATTATGCCCGTCATGATGGCACAGGAGCGCAAATTTACTTAAAACGCGAAGATTTAAATCATACAGGCGCTCATAAAATTAATAATGCCCTTGGTCAAGTTTTATTAGCAAAGCGCATGGGTAAGCAGCGCATTATTGCTGAAACAGGTGCAGGACAACATGGGGTAGCTACAGCTACCGTTTGCGCTCGTTTTGGTTTGCAATGTATTATTTACATGGGTGTTCACGACATGGAACGCCAATCCTTAAATGTGTTTAGAATGCGCTTGATGGGGGCGGAAGTTCGTGGTGTGGCAGCCGGTACGGGAACTCTCAAAGATGCCACTTCTGAAGCCATCCGTGACTGGGTAACGAATGTAGAAACTACTCATTATATACTGGGTTCTGTAGCTGGTCCCCATCCTTACCCGATGATAGTCCGGGATTTTCACGCGGTTATTGGACAGGAAACCCGCGCTCAAGCAATGGAAAAATGGGGTGCTTTACCTGATATTCTTATGGCTTGTGTGGGTGGTGGTTCTAATGCAATGGGACTTTTTCATGAGTTTGTTAAAGAACCATCGGTGCGGTTAATAGGTGTAGAAGCTGCTGGTGAAGGCGTGAATACTGGTAAACACGCCGCTACCTTGACAAAAGGACAAGTTGGTGTATTGCATGGGGCAATGAGTTATCTGTTACAAGATAATGATGGACAGGTGATTGAACCCCATTCCATTAGTGCAGGTTTGGATTATCCTGGTGTTGGTCCAGAACACAGCTATATGAAGGATATTGGCAGGGCTGAATATTATAGTGTGACAGATGCTGAAGCTTTAGAGGCATTTCAACGCTTATCCCGGTTAGAAGGAATTATACCTGCTTTAGAAACTTCTCATGCGATCGCCTATTTAGAAACTTTATGTCCTCAACTTACAGGCAGTCCCCGGATTGTGATTAACTGCTCTGGTAGAGGTGATAAGGATGTGCAAACAGCTGCTAAATTCTTAATTCAAGGCTGATAATTAATCATGTTGAGAAATACTATTTCAGCTATTGGTGCAGGTTTCTTAGTTTTAGTCAGTGGTGGGATGGCTAGTTCTGCTCCTAGTCCATCTTTTATATCCAATGACAGCTACAAAGTAGCACAAACTAATGTTAATACTGCTGCCATAGAAGCCTATGTTTTCCAACAAATAAACCAGTACCGATCCTCCCAAAATTTACCCCCATTGACTCGTAATTCTCGTATTGATGAGCAAGCAAGAATTCACAGTCAAAACATGGCTAGTGGTAAAGTTCCCTTTAGTCATGATGGATTTCAAGCACGAGTCAGAGCGATTGGTATTCCTTTCAGTCGAGTTGCGGAAAATGTGGCTTACAACCAAGGTTCTAGAGATCCTGCAACCACCGCTGTACAAGGTTGGCTAAAGAGTTCAGGACATCTAGCTAACATTAGAGGTAATTACAACCTCACAGGAATTGGTGTGGCGAGTAATAGCAAAGGACAAATTTTTTTCACACAAATTTTCCTCACATCAAGATAAATTTTAGTGCCTGATTGGTGATTGGTGATTGGTAATTATTTGGTTTCGTAATCCCAATAATTTCAATTATCAATTATCAATTATCAATTATTTTTGCATCTGTCAATGGATACTATTTTTTATATATTTTTTTGACTAAAAATGTAGTGACAATAACACTTTGTGAGGTGAAGCATCTACCATAGGCATATACTGGATACTGGATTTTTTTAAAGTTATGAAATTGGCAGACTTTTAGCAAAATAAAATGTCATTTTCAGGAAAGTGAACTCAAAAATATGAATTATAGAAGGTGACAGGTAATGGGTAATGGGTAATAGGTAATATTTCTCCTGACTCCTGACTCCTGTACGGGCGAAGCACTCGGAAAATAGGCTTAGACAAAAATTTATAATTAGTCGCCCGAATGCTTCGCCCCTACCACTCCTGACTCCTGACACCTACTGTAATTCTTCAGTTCACCAATACTTGACAGTATCCTGGTACTTATTCTGTACATCAGAAGATAGAGTATATGTCTGATAAATCCATACACTACCTAATTCTCTATGTTCCGACAAACTGCTTTTGGCATGGCTTTAAGTACGCTTGTCCTTGCTAGTGGATTGATGACTGATCCTGTTCCCAGCAATAATTCTGCTAAAAAAATCACTTACACTCAGTCATTTAATACTTCTAGTCAGGCGGCTATTTTGAATCTTGGTTCTGAAAATGCTACTTTAGAAAAATTAGTTTTTGAGCAAATTAATCAATATCGTGTTTCTCAAGGATTATCAAAGCTCACCTTAAATGCAAGTATCACTCAGCAAGCAAGAATTCACAGTCAGAACATGGCTAATGGTATAGTGAAATTTAGTCATCATGGATTGGAACAACGAGTTAAAGCCATTCCTCTTAAATATGACAATGCAGCCGAAAATGTGGCTTTCAACGTGGGATATAGTGATCCAGCAAAGCAAGCTGTGATTGGTTGGCTCAACAGTCCTGGACATTTGCATAATATTCAAGGAAATTTTAAATTGACAGGGGTGGGAGTGGCGACTAATGCCAAAGGTGAAGTTTATCTCACACAAATATTTGTCAATACCAAATAGATTGTCTTACTGATTTTTTGCACAATTTGCATAATAATAAATTAGTGTCTGATCCAGTAATTTTTTAACTGATAGACACTATCATTCATTTGGGAACGATTGATGAGATTAGATGATTTTAGGGTTAGTGACGGTGATATAGATGCTGCTACCCTCGCGGAGTATTTAAAATCTGAAGCTCTGGCTGTAGACACGGAAACAATGGGATTATTACCACAACGCGATCGCTTGTGTCTTGTTCAGTTGTGCAACCCAGAAGGAAAAGTCACCGCTATCCGCATCGCTAAAGGACAAACAGAAGCTCCAAATTTAAAACAACTTTTGGAAGCAACCCACATCCTCAAAGTATTTCACTTTGCACGGTTTGATATTGCTACCTTACGCCACAATCTTAATATTCAGGTTCAACCTGTTTTTTGTACTAAAATTGCTAGTAAGTTAGCCCGCACCTACACTAACCGTCATGGTTTGAAAGATGTAGTACAGGAATTAGAACAAGTAGAACTAGACAAAAGCTCTCAAAGTTCTGATTGGGGGAATGCTGCTAATTTATCGGAGGCTCAATTAAGTTACGCTGCTAATGATGTCCGCTACTTATTGAGCATTCAACAAAAACTAACGCAAATGCTACAACGAGAAGAACGTTGGCAACTAGCACAAGAGTGCTTTCAAGTTTTACCAACATTGGTTTCTTTGGATTTATTACAATTCAAAGATTTATTTGAACATTAAGAGTAATTCGTAATTCTTAGGTAAGAGGGAACAGGGAACAGGGAACAGGGAATAGGGAACAGGGAACAGGGAACAAAATGCTTGACTTTTTATCTGATTCTACCCAATCACCAGTCACCAATCACCAGTCACCAATCACCAATCACTTCTATTGATTTTCTCAATGATTTTGGATGCGAGAGACAACATTGTAATCATCTGCACCTGCGGGAGTTCTTGATTCGATAATACCTTCTGTTTGTCCACCAATTGCCTTCCATGCTCCCAAACCACCTTTTAATTCTGATACGTGTACAAATCCCGCAGCACGCAATTTTTGGACAGCTTGAGCAGTTTGTCCCTCATCAGTGCCGTAAACATAAATATCACGGCTTTTTTGTAAAGAAATTTCTGCACGATCTGTTAGTTCATCTATAGGCATAGGCATTGCGCCCATAATATGACCTTGGTTGTAGGTTGAGCGATCGCGGACATCCAAAATTGTAAATGCTGGTTCTCCCCATTCTAGACGAGATTTAACTACATGAACATCCGATTCTACTTCTATGGGTGGCTGTTGAGGAATAATCCCACCCATCAAATTATTAGTCATAAGTTTTATCCGTTTTAACCTATTCAATTTCAACTTCAATCAACTTAGTCAACAATAAATTAACAAACAAAGTCTAGTTAATTTGTCTGGCTTGAGTATGAAAATATAAAAATTTTCCTGAATAAATCCTGAATAAATCCTGAATAAATCCTGAATAAATCCTGAATAAATCTTGTAAAAATCTATCTTTAGATATATTCGATTTCTCATATCGTCATCAGTAATATTTCAGTACAGATACTTCGGTATAACACCACAATTGATTTATATTTTATACATTTTTTTTTTAAAAAAATACCAAAATCATACATTACCGATACATTTTATAAGGATTATTATAAAGTTTGCATAAACTTCAGGAAAAATTCAGTGTATACAAGGACTAAAGCATTTTTCCTACTTATTTATTTAGCCAGGAGCTAAGATACTCCTTAAACACAACATCTCAAAGCATCTGTCACCACAGAAAATCGCCAAATCAATCAATAAACTGCATTGGACTATGGATAAGCTTGCCACGAATATTCCCAAGATTATGATTGTAGATGACGATTTCAGTGTGAGAAATCTCGTCTACCGTTTTCTGAGTCGAAAATACCAAATAGAATCGGCCTCAGATGGTAAAAGTGCTATGGCATTATTTGATCAATTCAATCCAGCCTTGGTAATTCTGGATTGGAATTTGCCAGATGCCAATGGCTATAAACTTTGTCAAGAAATGCAAAGTCGCACCAATGTTTTAGTTTTGATACTCACTAGCCGGAATGATGAAGCTGATAAAATTAAAATTCTGGCCGCAGGTGCAGATGATTTCATGACTAAGCCATTTAGCCTAGCAGAAGTGGAAGTCAGAGTTGAAGCACTTTTAAGACGCATTCGTTATATCCATCCTCATCAATCACAACGTCTTGTTTTTCAACAATTAGCAATTAACCCAGAAGGTAGAGAGGTAAAATTGAATGATAAACCTTTAGCTTTAACGGCTTTAGAGTTTAATATTTTACATTTTTTAGCTAGTCATCCAGGACAAGCTTGGAGTCGTCCCCAACTAATTCAGAAAATTTGGGGTTGTGACTATGTAGGAGATGGAAGGGTTGTAGATGTGCATATTGGTCAATTACGTAAAAAAATGGAAGTTGATTCGAGTACACCAGAGTTTATCAAAACGGTACGCGGCTATGGTTATAAGTTTGAACCACCAGAAGGTAACAAAGTTTAACCTCTCCGTAAGTATTCAGCTATCAGTAATCAGTAATCAGCCAATAGCCAGGATTCAGACGTTTTAATTTTAGGAATGTTATCTGCATCTGCTTTTTTCATTCTTTGTATTTCAATCTTTCAGGTACTGACGGAAACCGATGACTGAATGCTGAATGCTTACACTCCAGAGCAAAAACAAATCATTAAAATATTGGTGCGTTTATCAATTAACAATCTGGTTGTACATCTGAATTTACCAAGGATTTTTATTGGGGCTTGATCACAGATTTAGCATGAGTTGGAATTATTAAGGCTAAAGTCGGTCAGGGAATTTGTATCTACTCAAGCCTCAGAGCAATTTTGGATTTTGGATTTTGGATTTTGGATTTTAGATTTTAGATTTTAGATTTTGAAGATTTTTAAAATTTCCGCTAATAAGTTATTATAGAACTATAAAATCTAAATTGACTATATACTATATATTCTTATCAATATAGATGCCATTAAAGAAAGTAATGAAAATCACAGTTATGACTTTTAACCTCCGCTGCGACAAACCAGATCCGGGGGTACGTCAGTGGGAAAAGCGTGTAGGTGCGATCGCTGCTGTTATTCAACACTATCAACCAGATGTAGTGGGTACACAGGAAGGTAAACCCCATCAACTGAAGGATTTACAAGCACTTTTACCAGAATATAAATTTGTTGGTGGCGATCGCTCTGGTACAGGAGAAGATGAACACTGTGCAATTTTCTATCAACCTGAACTTTTAAAACTGCAAGAAACTCAAGATTTTTACCTCAGCGATACTCCAGAAATTCCTGGTAGTATTACTTGGGGAACTCGTTTACCACGCATGGCAACTTGGGCTAATTTTCAGGTGGGTGATCCTAGTATTTCTCTAACTATTGTTAATACTCATTTAGATCATGAAATTGCTAAAGCGAGGGAGTTGGGTGCAGGTTTGCTGAGTCTGCGTTTAATGGGTTTTCCTGCTGAAAATTATTTACTGTTAACAGGAGATTTTAACGCTCATTCCAGAACTTTAGAACGAATAATTTTAGCTGATAATTTTAGAATACAAGATACTTTAGCAAATCTGCCGTTAGCAGAACAAAAAACTTTTCATGATTTTACTGGTGAACCTGTGGATGCTAGAGATACAATTTATGGCGATCGCCGTTTTCACATCGAACAAGTAATCATTGACAATAAACAATGGGAAAGTATTTGGCCTTCTGATCATTTTCCGGTGATTGTGAAATTAAGCATCAGGAATAGGGAATAGGGAATAGGGAATAGGGAATAGGGAATAGGGAATAGGGAATAGGGAATAGGGAATAGGGAATAGGGAATGGGAATTAATCATCAAAAATTAAGCAGACTTAACGGATACTGCTAACTGTAATCCCAAAGCATCTAATAAGGTAATTAAACCATAAAATTCAATTTCTCCTTGCTCAGATAATTTCTGGGCTAGGTTCTCATAACATCCTTTTCCTCTCCGCGTCTCTGCGCCTCTGCGTGAGGTAAACTTTGCCTTTGCTTCACCAACTCCACCCCTAACTGTATCGCAGCTTTCATACTGGTTGCATCAGCAATACCTTTTCCGGCAATATCAAAAGCTGTTCCATGATCTGGGGAAGTTCTCACAAACGGTAAACCAATGGTAGTATTTACCGCCCGATCAAAAGCCATTAATTTTACAGGAATTAAACCTTGATCATGATAAAGTGCTAAATAAGCATCAGCAGGATTTTTAACGTTAGAATTACCATACCAAGCTTGACCCGGTTTCACCCACATTGTATCCGGTGGTATGGGTCCTTCTAGTTGTAAATGCGGTCGTTTTTGTCTTTCTGCTTTTAACCAAGGGATTAACCAATCTATTTCTTCTGTTCCTAATTGTCCCATTTCTCCACTGTGGGGATTTAAACCAGCGATCGCAATTTTCCCATTTTTAATCCCAAAATCTCTTTCTAAACATTCTGCTAATAAATCTAATTTTTTTGTTAATAATTCCGGTGTTAAGGTTGACGATACTTGACATAAAGGAATATGTGTGGTAGCAAGTAAAGCCCGTAAAGTCCAACCAGTAAAAGGCGATCGCCCGACAAACAACATTCCAAAACGCTCTACACCTGCTTTCTCGGCTAAAAGTTCGGTTTGTCCCGGATAATCAAAACCAGCGGCTTTCCAAGCTGATTTAGCGATAGGTGCTGTAACAATACCATCAAAATCACCTGCTAAAGTTTGGGCTATGGCATATTTCATATAAGCAAAACTGGCCGCACCACTAGCAGCATTACCCACCCCAGTAATAATTTCACCTGAGTTTGGTACATCAACATCAATCACATTTAACTCATCAGGATTGGCCAAAGCTAGTGAACTATCAGTATTAGCTGTCAAATTTTTATAAGTTTTAGTGAGTAAATGCCGATTACCCACTACGACTAAATCACAGTTTTGGCTAACTTCTGAATCAGCCAAAGCCTTTAAAGTTACCTCTGCTCCAATACCGGCAGGATCTCCCAGTGTCAGTGCTAAACGTGGACGTTGATGAGTATTAGTCATAAGTCAGGGAATAGGGAACAGGGAACAGGGAACAGGAAAACTGTTAATTAAGCCACATCGCTACTTACCCAGTCCCGATTTCAATTAGCTGCTAAACTATTTTAGAATTATTTAGACAGGTCTAATCCTCAAGACAGTTGAAGACCTGGTTTACCTAAGTTACCAGACTAGCAAAAATGAGATTTGAGCGATCAAGTTAAGTTAAGCAGTCTCATAAACGGTAAACATCTACAAACCATTCAGTTCACAAAGGAGAAACACAGCAAATGGGCGGCGAAATCTTAAATGCAGCTATGCTATCTTTCGGCTTAATCTTCGTAGGTTGGGGTCTCGGCGCTTTATTGCTGAAAATTCAAGGCGCTGAAGAATAAGCAGGGGGCAGGGGGCAAGGAGCAGGGTGAGAAATATTAATTTCCCAGTCCCCAGTCCCCAGTCCCCAGTCCCCAATCCCCAATCCCCAGCCTCCTTAAAAAAAATGTAAACTTTTATTTCTATAACTAAACTCTGTTAAGATTTTTATCATAAAACATTAAAATATATAACGACCCTCATGACATTATTAATTGTCGGTGCTACTGGCACATTAGGAAGACAAGTAGCTCGTCGTGCTATTGACGAGGGGTACAAAGTACGCTGCTTAGTTCGCAGTACCAAAAAAGCTGCATTTCTCAAAGAGTGGGGTGCAGAACTGGTGAAAGGCGACTTGTGCTATCCCGAAACCCTGGTAGGAGCATTAGAAGGTGTAAACGAAGTCATTGATGCTTCCACATCTCGCGCTACAGATTCATTAACAATTAAACAGGTAGATTGGGAAGGTAAGGTAGCATTAATTCAAGCTGCAAAAGCTGCGGGTGTAGAGCATTTTATCTTTTTCTCTATTCTTGATGCTGATAAATATCCCAATGTACCGCTAATGGAAATCAAGCGATGTACAGAATTATTTTTAGCTGAATCTGGCTTAAATTACACTATTTTAAGATTAGCTGGGTTTATGCAAGGCTTAATTGGTCAATATGGCATACCCATTTTGGAAAATCAGCCGGTGTGGGTGACAGGTTCATCTTCCCCGGTGGCTTATATGGATACTCAAGATATTGCTAAATTTGCGATTCGGGCATTGAGTGTACCAGAAACCCAAAAACAAACTTTCCCTGTGGTGGGTACTCGTGCTTGGAGTGCAGAAGAAATAATAAATATTTGTGAACGTTTATCAGGAAAAGATGCCAGAGTAACACGGATGCCTATTGGCTTGTTGCGTGGTGTTCAAAGCTTACTGCGGTTTTTCCAATGGGGATGGAATGTAGCTGATAGATTGGCTTTTTCCGAAGTTTTAGCCAGTGGTAAACCATTAAATGCGCCAATGGATGAAGTATATACAGTGTTTGGCTTGGAGCAACAACAGACAGCCACAGTAGAAACTTACTTGCAAGAGTATTTCAGCCGGATTATGAAAAAGCTGAAAGAGCTAGACTACGAGAAAACCAAGAGCAAAAAGAAAAAAGATAAAAAAACGCCTTTTAAACAGTCATCAAAAGCTAATAGTCAATAAAATCCCAGATGTTGATTACAATATCCCAAAATATGTAACCATTACTAAAGAAAAAGCATAGCCTACTTGGATATTTGAATGTGCCGAAAGCTGGCATTATCTACAACGACGTTAAACCGATAGCAACTAGAACCGCTATCGAACTCAAAGACCAGTTAACCGCAGCTGGTTGGGATGTGTGTGTGACAACAAGCATCGGTGGTATACTGGGCTACTCTAATCCTGATAGTCCTGTATGCCACACCCCAGTGGAAGCTCTCACACCTCCCGGTTTTGATTCCAGTATGGAGTTTGCAGTGGTATTAGGGGGAGATGGAACTGTTTTAGCAGCTTCCCGTCAAGTTGCCCCCTGTGGGATACCATTGTTAACTGTGAATACTGGTCACATGGGATTTTTGACAGAAGCTTATCTAAACCAACTTCCCCAAGCTATAGAACAGGTAATGGCAGGTGAGTATGAAGTCGAAGAACGAACCATGCTCAATGTCAAAGTGCTACGGGGGGAAACTGTCTTATGGGAAGCCTTATGTTTAAATGAAATGGTGTTGCATCGAGAACCATTAACTTCGATGTGCCACTTTGAAATTCAAATTGGTCATCATGCAACAGTGGATATTGCAGCCGATGGTGTAATTATTTCTACTCCAACTGGTTCAACTGCTTATTCATTAAGTGCTGGTGGACCTGTGATTATTCCCGGTGTACCTGTGTTGCAGCTAGTACCAATTTGTCCCCATTCTTTGGCCTCTAGGGCTTTAGTATTTCCCAACAATGAACCTGTGAACATCTATCCAGTCAATGTACCCCGGATGGTGATGGTGGTAGATGGTAATGGTGGGTGTTATGTGATGTCAGAGGATCGGGTATATTTGGAGCGATCGCAACATAAGGCTAGGTTTATTCGCTTACAATCACCAGAGTTTTTCCGCGTTTTACGGGAAAAATTAGGCTGGGGACTACCGCATATTGCTAAACCCAATTCTGTAGAATTGCCATAATTATCAGTAGTCAGTAGTCAGTTGTCAGTTGTCAATACAGGTTTTCTTCGAGAATTGGTAGTTAAGCAATTGTATTGGGTTGTATTGGGAATGAGTAATTAAAATTGCATCTTGGGACAGTCGAGGTTTGATCATGGAACGTGCTAAAACATCTACAATATCATTTGTATCAATTGTATCAATTACCAAATAATTACCAATTACCCATTACCCATTACCAATTTATATGACCTTTTCTCACAGTGCCTGCGTTCTGGTGATTGAACCCGATGATAGTTTAGCTAATCAATTAGCTTTTGATTTGCAAGAAGCCGGCTATGATACTGTTGTGGCTCATGATGCGGCTAGTGGTTTGCAAAAAAGCCGCGAAATGCAACCTGCTTTAATTGTTGTAGATCGGATGCTGACAGGAGAATCTGGACTTTCTTTGTGCAAAAATCTCCGCAGCAGTGGCCATCGTTCCCCTGTTTTAATTTTAATGGCCAGAGATACAGTTGATGATCGTGTCGCTTGTCTGGAAGCTGGTGCTGATGATTATATTCTTAAACCCTATCGCTCAGAAGATTTTCTCAAGCTGATTCGTCTATATCTCAAACCTGATGTCGATACCAGTGAACAGTTGCGTTTTGGAGATTTGGTGCTAGATATTGGCATCCGTCGCGCTGTCTATAATGGTATAGCTATCGACTTAACTATGAAAGAATTTGAACTATTAAAGTTTTTTATGGAGCATCCCCGTGAAGTATTAACCCGTGAGCAAATATTGGAGAATGTCTGGGGTTATGATTTTATGGGTGAGTCAAATGTGATTGAAGTATACATTCGCTACTTGCGGTTGAAAATTGAAGAGGAAGGGCAAAAACGCTTAATTCAAACGGTGCGGGGTGTAGGATATGTTTTAAGAGAATCTTAAAAATTCTGTAGCAGGAGTCAAGACTCGTAGGGGCGAAGCATTCGGGCAACCAATTATCAATTTTATGAACAGGCTATTTTCCTGTAAGGGCGTTCGCGAAGCGTGCTGGAAGCATCAGCATTCGGGCAACCAATTATCAATTTTAGCAACAGGCTATTTTCCGAATGCTTCGCCCGTACTTCGCCCGTACAGGAGTCAGGAGTCAGGAGTCAGCAGTAAAACCCTATTGTAGTAGGAGTTTCATGATAAATTGATGTCCTAACTACTCTGTCTACGGAAGCACAGGAAAAAAATACCAACAATGCAACCAACCTAATATTTCTTTATGCTAATATTCCCAATACATTCAAATCTTGGATTTTGCCGGAATTTTATTTATTGATTTTTGTTTAGTTAAATATAGTTGACAATTTTTTAATTTTATACTGTAGTCATGGTTAATCATCCTAGAGGAACTCTCTGAGCGTGTTAGCTTTTTTTCTGCCTTGTTGTTTTTACCAGAATCAATAGTTATTAGGGATGTAGAATGAAAAGATTAACTTTTTATATAGTTGTGTTACATAGTTTATTTTTAGGTATGGGAACTGCTTGCGCCCAGTCATTAGAGACAAAGGCAAAGGAAAATCTGGCAACTTCAGATCAAATAACTTTACCAGCATCGCAACTATGGGTAATTAATCAAAATAAACAGGTACAAAAACAACCGTTTATGTGGGTGGTAGAAGATCCAAAAAAAGCCAGACAACAACCATTTTTACAACTTGCGAAAAATGCCAATAAACCAACTAAAAAACCTGGAGATATCACTAAACCATATAAAAATGAGAATTTAGAAGAATTTGATGATGTTGTCAAAGACACTCAAAAATTAGAGGGTATATTTACTCTTTATCACCAAAAAGAAAATAATAAAATATATTTAGAAATTAAACCAGAACAACTAAATAAAAACTTCTTAGCTACAGCTACTTTGGAATCTGGTATTGGTGAAAAAGGTATTTATAGTGGTTTACCGTTGCAAGATTTTCTATTTTATTTCCAACGCATAGATAATACTTTGCAATTTGTGGTGCGGAATGTGAATTTTCGGACTCGTGAAGGAGATCCACAAGCTCGTTCTTTGCGGCGTTCTTTTAGTGATTCTGTTCTCTATAATTTGCCGATTAAAAGTATTCATCCCCAACGGAAAACAATACTCATTGATTTAGGTGATTTACTCTTAACAGATTTAGCAGGATTATCTGCGAGTTTGGAATTATCAGCAAGTCCAGAACAAGCCTATTTTGGTAATGCCAAAGTTTTTCCCCATAATCTAGAAGTGCAATCAATTTTAAATTTTACAGGCGCTGGCGGAAATCTGAGTGTACTGGCTGATAGTCGTGGCTTTACTCTCAAACTGCACTACAGTATTTCTCAACTGCCTAATAATAATTATCAACCACGTTTAGCAGATGAGCGTGTGGGATATTTTATCACTGCATATCAAGATTTATCTAGGGATGATCGTGATGATAATTTTGTCCGTTATATTAATCGCTGGAATTTAGAAAAACAAGACCCCAAAGCGGAAATTTCTCCCCCAAAAAAACCGATAGTTTTCTGGATTGATAATGCTGTTCCTTTGGAATATCGTGATGCGATTAGAGCAGGGGTATTAATGTGGAATCAAGCTTTTTTGCAGGCGGGTTTTAAGGATGCGATTGAAGTTAAACAAATGCCAGATAATGCTACCTGGAATGCGGCTGATATTAGGTATAATACAATTCGCTGGATTAATACGGTAGATGGCTATTTTGCCCTTGGTCCCTCCCGTGTTAATCCCTTAACGGGAGAAATTTTGGATGCTGATATTCTGGTAGATGCTAGTTTTGTGAGGGCTTTAAAAAATGAATATCGGCAAATTATTTTACCCAAGCAAACACAAAAACAAACACAAACGCCAACTACTTTATCTACATTGATGCAAAATCGCCTTCTTTGTGGTAAAAATGATCAAAAAAATAAAGGGTTAATTGGCAATTTATCTAAACTAGCGGGAGAGTATGATTTATGCTATGGGATAGAATCTACTAATCAATTTGCTTTTGGTGCTTTGGCTATGTCACTATTAGCAAATACTGTTCCTAGTCGGGATCAGATGCAAGATTATATTCATCAATATTTACGTTTAATTATTGCCCATGAAGTCGGCCATACTTTAGGTTTGCGGCATAATTTTCGCGGTAGTAATCTTTTACCTCCAGAGGAGATGAATAATCGAGAAATTACTAGCACTAAGGGTTTAACTGCTTCAGTGATGGATTATATTCCTCCTAATATTGCCCCTCGTGGTACAGTTCAGGGGGATTATTTTCCTGATAAAGTGGGAAGTTATGATATTTGGGCAATACAGTATGGTTATACTCCTTCTGGGGCAAAAAGTACCATTGCAGAAAAATCATTTTTGGCAGAAATAGCGAAATTATCAGAAAACCCAGAGTTGAGTTATTCTCCTGATGAAGATACATCGGAAATTGATCCTACATCTGCACCTTGGGATAATAGCGGTAATGTGCTAGTTTATTCTCGCTGGCAGTTGGATAATTCCCGTGTGATGTGGGATCGTTTAAATCAGGGTTATTTAATGTATGGTGATAGTTACAGCGATTTAACTGATCAGTTTAGTACCATTTTTGGTAATTATTTACAGCAGTTAAGTTACACTATTAAATACATTGGTGGTCAGTCTTTTTACAGAGTTAATCCGGTTGATAATAAAGGCAGATTACCATTTGTGGCGGTTCCTGTGGAAAAACAAAGACAGGCATTAGCAACTTTGCAAGAGTATGTTTTTGATGAAGAGGCGCTGAAATTTTCACCGAAACTACTGAATAAATTAGTACCTTCTCGTTGGTATCACTGGGGAAGTACACCTGTCACGGGGCGTTTAGATTTCCCGGTTCATGATTTGGTGTTGTTTGTACAGAGTGCGGTTTTGAGTGATTTACTTTCAAGCGATCGCCTGACTCGCATTAAGGATATCGAACTTAAAAGCAAACCCGGTGAAGCACTGACTTTACCTGAAGTATTTAATACTTTGCAAATGGGAATTTGGACGGAAGTTTTACAACCAAAAGGAAAATTAGAAATTTCTAGTTTACGACGGGGTTTACAACGGCAATATGTCAACTTTTTAACAGCTATGGTATTAAGGAAAGTAGATGTACCAGAAGACGCTCGCACTTTAGCATGGTATAAGCTCAAACAATTAGATCACCAACTCAAACGGGTGAGGTCTAATGATGAGTATACAAAAGCGCATTTACTGGAAACCCGCGATCGCATTGAAAAAGCTTTAAATGCTCCATTGCAGGGGAACTAGGGGACTGGGGACACTTCGACAAGCTCAGTGCATCCCTGGGGACTGGGGACAGAAAGAAGTTTAGCAATAACCAATTACCCATTACCAATTACCCATTACCAATTACCTATCACCAGCCTAAACAAATAATATATTTATTTAAACAGACATGATTTCACCCATTAATTTATTTGAGTATGAAGAGTTAGCAAAAACCCATCTACCCAAAATGGCGTTTGATTATTACAGTAGTGGTGCATGGGATGAAATTACTTTAAAAGATAATCGCGCTGCTTTTACACGGGTGAAACTGCGTCCTAAAATGCTCGTTGATGTCGGTGAAATTAACTTGACAACTGAAGTTTTAGGTGCATCGTTGCAGTTACCTCTGATGATTGCACCTATGGCTTTTCAGTGTTTAGCCCATCCAGATGGGGAAATTGCTACAGCAAAAGCCGCAGTTTCCGCAAGTGTGGTTATGGTGCTGAGTACCTTATCTACTAAGAGTTTAGAAGATGTGGCAATGGTTGATGATGGTTTGCGCTGGTTTCAACTTTACATTCACAAAGATCGGGGTTTAACTCGTGCTTTGGTAGAAAGAGCTTATGCAGCAGGTTACAAGGCACTTTGTTTAACTGTGGATGCGCCAGTGTTGGGAAAAAGAGAGCGAGATCAACGCAATGAATTTACCTTACCCCCTGGTTTACATCCTGCTAATTTAACCAAAATGTCAGGTTTAGACATTCCCCAAGAAAAAGGCGAGTCTGGTTTATTAACTTATTTTGCCCAGCAGATTAATCCGGCTTTGACTTGGAAGGATTTAGAATGGTTAAAATCTTTAAGTCCTTTACCGTTAGTTTTGAAAGGAATTTTACGGGGTGATGATGCGGTGAGGGCAGTGGAATATGGCGCACAGGGGATTGTGGTTTCTAATCATGGTGGTAGACAATTAGATGGGGCGATCGCTTCCTTGGATGCTTTACCGGAAATAGTCGCCGCAGTGGATGGTAAAGCGGAAGTCTTGTTAGATGGGGGTATTCGTCGGGGTACTGATATTCTTAAAGCTTTAGCGTTAGGGGCGAAAGCGGTTTTGATCGGTCGTCCGGTATTATGGGGATTAGCGGTATCTGGAGAAACGGGAGTAGCTGATATTATCAACCTACTCAAAGAGGAACTAACTACAGCAATGGCTCTCAGTGGTTGTGCTAGACTAGAGGATATAGATTCTAGTTTGGTGATTTGTCGTTAGTGGTTGTGCAAAAAAAAGGGCAAAAAAATTTTTTTTCCAAACCCCTTGCCAAATTAGAAGAATAGGTTATAATAGAAAAGTTGCTACCAAGGGCGAGTGGCGAAACTGGTAGACGCACCACACTCAAAATGTGGCGACCTTGCGGTCATAGGAGTTCGATTCTCCTCTTGCCCATTGCTTACTAGATAAGGGTTTTTGGGTTAGAAAATTCAAGTCTTAACTTTGATACTTTCTACCAATTTTCTACCAAATCTGTCAAGCACTATTTTTTAGATCAAAAAAAATAATCACTAACATAGTTATACCAGATAATTGAAACCTTTACTGTGTATAAATTGTAGGTATTTTGGCTAGAAGCTAGGATAACTACCTGATCAGTGTATATCAAGGTATTATAGAAAATACATGATGCGGTTAATTTTAATAGGAATTTTGATTTTATTAACAGCTTGTAGTAGTATTGCATTGCAACCGACTTATGAATTAGTTGAAAAAGCCATTGCTATTCAACTAGAAAAAACTCAAAAGCAACTTACACAAAAGCTAGATTTAGACTTTCAAAAATTTGAGATTAAGCAAGTAGTAATTACGCAAGAAGAACCTTTAACCATTGAATATTTACCAGCTTATCATGTCCAGGGAACTTATGATTTAACTGTTAAATTACCCAAAAAACAAATCACTCAACCACAAAAACCTTTTGATATTTATTTACAAATTCAACGAGAAGGTAAAAGTTGGCGTTTGCTACTTCCTGAAAAAACTAATAACGATAAACCATCAATTTGGCATAGTTATCAATTGATGATTGATGATTGACAATTGATAATTTCTCGTTCGTAGTCTGAGACTGGGAACGAGATAAAAAGAGAGAGATAAAATTCTGACTCCTTGAACTCCTGACTCCTGACTTTTTAATAATTCTAATTTTGATAAACTCTACCTTTCCAAGCACCTCCTTTTCCTTGCCAATGTCGGTTAGCAGAATCTAATGTCATTAAAGTATATAAAAAGGCAATGATAGGTAAACAAAAAGCTAACCAAAGAGGACATTTATAAAAGGCGATTATGGGAAAATATGCGAATGTCATTAATAGCGATATGAGTAGACCTGTAATGATTATTAGCAGATTACCCATAATTAAACCTAAGATAATTCCTAAAATTGGCAGCATATAAACTATAAACATTCCTAAGACACTTCCCACTAACAACAAAGGAGAATAATTTAGTTGTGTGTAGGCGCTACGGGCTACCATATTCCAAATAGTTTCTAGGGAATCATAAGGACGCAAACTATAAGTTAAAGCATCTAATCCCACCCAAATTTTACCTTGATGAGATTTCACGACTTTGGCTAAAGAACAATCATCAATTAATGCTTGACGAATTATTTGTAGTCCGCCTATTTTTTCTAGGGTTTCTCGACGAATTAAAATACAACCACCAGCAGCAGCAGCAATAGATTTTTTCGGGTTATTTACCCAACGAAAAGGGTAAAGTTTTTGAAAGAAAAAGACAAAGGCAGGTATTAATAATTGTTCCCAAAAACTTTGACAGCGCAGTTTTACCATGAGAGATACTAAGTCTAAATTCTCTGTTTCTGCTTTGGCAACTAATCGCCGTAAATTACTAATATCATGTTCTATATCTGCATCTGTTAGTAATAAATAGTCAGGTAGTTGTAAAGACGTTTCATGAAACGTCTCTACAGCAACTTTTACACCTTGTTCCATTGCCCAAAGTTTACCACTCCAACCATGAGGTAAATCTGCACTATAAATAATATGTAATTGTTCGAGTTTATCAACTGCGTAAGCTACTCCTTGGGCAAAATTGGCTGTACCATCGGTACTTTGATCATCTACTAAAAATACATGAAAATTACCAGGATAGTCTTGTAAAAGGAGCGATCGCAAACTTACAGGAATTACATCAGCTTCATTCCTCGCTGGAACTACTACACACACTGTAGGTAAAGATTGTAATTTATTTGCTGTGGTTTTTAACTGTTGATCTACCCGCCAAAACTGCCCCCAAAACAACAGTAAAAATAACCAAATTGCTAAAGATAAAACCATCAAACCCGCTAAAATTTCTACCATAACTTCTACCATAACTGCTGAGGTCAGGATTTTATGCAAACACAAGACAGGGTAAAAGTCAAGGAAATTACAGAAGCGATCGCCGCTAGTCAAAAACATCTGCTGTCAATTCAAAAACCCGATGGTTATTGGTGGGCGGAATTAGAATCAAATGTTACCATCACTGCGGAAACTGTACTGTTACATAAAATTTGGGGAACAGATAAAACTCGACCTTTGCATAAGGTTGAAAACTATTTGCGATCGCAACAAAAAGAGCATGGAGGATGGGAACTATTTTATGGTGATGGGGGAGAACTCAGTACCACTGTAGAAGCTTACATGGCTTTGCGGTTGTTAGGTGTACCTGCAACAGATCCCGCACTCATCAAAGCAAAGTCTTTAATTTTGCAAAAAGGTGGAATTAGCAAAACCCGCATTTTTACTAAATTACATTTAGCATTAATAGGTTGTTATAATTGGCGTGGACTGCCGTCATTACCACCTTGGGTAATGCTATTACCTGAAAATTTTCCCTTCAATATTTATGAGCTTTCAAGCTGGGCGCGTTCTAGTACCGTGCCATTATTAATAGTCTTTGATCAGAAACCTGTCTTTGAAATTGACAACCCCATCAACCTAGATGAATTATATACCGAAGGTGTGAATAATGTCAAATGGGAATTACCAAAAAATAATGATTGGTCGGATATATTTACCATTTTGGATGACGGGTTTAAATTAGCAGAAAGTTTAAATTTTGTACCTTTTCGAGAAGAAGGAATCAAAGCTGCTGAAAAATGGATTTTAGAACGTCAAGAAGCTACAGGAGACTGGGGGGGAATTATTCCCGCCATGTTAAATTCTCTGTTAGCTTTAAAATGTCTAGATTACGACGCTAACAATCCGATTATTTACCGGGGTTTAAAAGCAGTTGATAATTTCGCCATGGAAACAGAAAATAATTACTGCATTCAACCTTGTGTTTCTCCCGTATGGGATACAGCCTGGGCAATTCGCGCCTTAATTGATTCAGGTTTTGAGGCAGATCATCCAGTAATAGTAAAAGCTGGAGAATGGTTAATAGACAAACAAATACTTGATTATGGTGATTGGTTTGTCAAAAATAAACAAGGAAAACCCGGTGCTTGGGCGTTTGAATTTGATAACCGCTTTTATCCCGATGTGGATGATTCTGCTGTAGTTGTCATGGCTTTGCATCAGGCAAAATTACCCAATGAAAACCTCAAAAAACAAGCTATAAAAAGAGCTTTAAATTGGATAGAATCAATGCAATGTCAACCGGGAGGATGGGCAGCTTTTGATATTGATAATCATCAAGAATGGCTAAATTCTATTCCCTATGGTGACTTGAAAGCTATGATAGATCCAAATACTGCCGATGTCACCGCTAGAGTAATAGAAATGTTGGGCGTTGGTAACTTATCAATTCCCGCAGATAAGTTAGAAAAGGCGTTGAATTATCTTCTCAATGAACAAGAAACAGAAGGTTGTTGGTTTGGACGTTGGGGAGTAAATTATATTTATGGAACAAGTGGAGTTTTATCAGCATTAGCATTAATAAACCCCCAAAAATATCGCAGTGAAATAGAACGAGGTGCAGCTTGGTTAGTGAAAGTGCAAAACGCTGATGGTGGTTGGGGTGAAACTTGTTTTAGTTACAATGATCCGAGTTTAAAAGGTCAGGGAGACAGTACCGCATCTCAAACAGCTTGGGCGATAATTGGATTAATTGCAGCAAGTGAAGCAACGGGAAAATTTGATTTTCAGAGTCTTGAAAAAGGGGTTAATTATTTGTTAGAAACTCAAAGTTCAGATGGTACTTGGGATGAATATTACTTTACAGGCACAGGTTTTCCTTGTCATTTTTATCTCAAGTATCACCTTTATCAACAGTATTTTCCCTTAATTGCTTTGGGAAGATACAGCAGAATTTAGTAGTCAGGAAAAAGCACTGCGTTGAAGAGTAAAAATTGCTTGCTGTATAAGTTAGATCCTGTACTTGATTGATCTGCAATTTGCTGTATCACTGAATTAATAGGTGTATTGACACTCTGTTAACCTAAGCATGAGAGTCACCCCTCATGCTCGGCTTCAAAACCGTGGGTGATGTTTTCAGATCACATGGCTTCTTTCTAAGTTAACCTTAACTAAGTACAAATGTGTTTATATTTAGCCTTTTGTAACTCGATTTTCAAATTCTTTGCAAGTATTTTCGACTATAGCAAGAGCAGATGGATAAATACTATTATGCTCTTCTTTCAGCCAGGCTAAAAGTCTAGCAAGCTGGGCGTTCCGTAAATCTAAGTCTGTCTGAAAAATTATTGATGTTGCCATTGCTTGAGCATATTGAGGTGGATGACCTTGCTGGACTAAAGCATCAATCAGAGCGGCTAAGGCTTGCTGTGACACAGAAGCAGAAGTATTTTCTATAGACATAATTTAGGGAGAAATAATTGAATTTGACTAATTATAATAATAGATTTCACCTAATATTGCCATTCCTATTGTTCAGTAATTTTAAATTACTCAGTACCTAGGGTTTGCTGAAAAAGTCTTGTCGTGGAGACAGGGAACTCTTAACAGGGAACAGTTTCAAGAGTTCGATGGGAGCGATTTTTCCTTTGTGTACAATAGGACTTACGCAAGATGTGACTGAAAACCTTATTCTTGCGTAGGGGTAATTCATGTAGCTTGCTTCCCGAAGGATATTACCCCTACTTTCGTTCCCTTTTGCGTAAGTCCTGTATAAGTTGAAATCTCAGTATATATTCACTATTAAGCTTTTAGCCGTAAATCAATGCTTTTTAAATTGATTAGTCTGAATTGATTATACTTAAATAATTTTTGCTCACGAAACCAACTGCAACCCATACAGAACAAGGTGAATAGAATAAATACTTAAACATAATGTCTTTTTATTATACAAACTTTTGGCTATTTACAGATCACAGATACTGGTATGTGTAGATTAAGGTAAGTTACAAAAAATCTATTTTACTCCTAATATATTTACTTTTGTAACATTGTTGTTAACACAAGTTATAATTAGAACATTTTTTTTATCATAAAATTTACGTAAATATTTGTGATCAATGTCATTTAAGAGTAAAAATCATTACTTAAAGGCAATTCCACGTAAGGACAAAAACATAATTTCCTTAGCCATAAATTTCTTGATTTTTAGTTTTTTAGCCAGGTTGGCATTAAAAATTGTCATTGTCACAGTCAAGAAGGATCAGGGAAGAGACTCAAGAGAAAGGTTTTGGGTAAATTTAATTTTTGTTACAATCCGTTACATATTGAGTTATAACTTAGTAATAATGACTGACTTTATTCTCTACTACTGATTTTTTTGCCAGGCTCTTTACAAATAGTAAAACTAGTGATATTAGTATAAAGAGTTCAAGCGAGTGTATAACTTACTATCTTGTGAATGTTACATGACTCCAGTAAGCTAGGTTAACATCAGAAAATTCTGGGACTAAACAAACTGGAATTTCCTAGTGAGACTAACTATATAGTGGTTTAACCACATACATAAAGTTGTCTCCATATAACCTAGTAAATAAAAGATCGACCTTTATAAACCTTACTGTAGTCATGTTTACAATGAAACTATTACAAGATATAAGTAGATACTCAAATCAACAACAATGAATTAAGGTACAAAACAATGGCAGTTGAAAAAACTAATTCTTCCTCTAGCTTGGCAGAAGTTATTGATAGAATCCTAGACAAAGGTATCGTTGTAGATGCTTGGGTTCGTGTTTCCTTAGTTGGTATTGAATTACTAGCAGTAGAAGCTAGAATCGTAATCGCATCTGTAGAAACCTACCTGAAATATGCAGAAGCTGTAGGTTTGACTCAGTCTGCTGCGGTACCTGCTTAATTTTGAAGTAGAT